>CALLPZ010000025.1 GCA_938015405.1 uncultured Pseudanabaenaceae cyanobacterium | reverse complement strand
GGCCTGTGAACCGCTGGTGCTATTTGCAGATGAGCAGGTGCAGGGACCGATGGCTTCCTGGTTACATCAGCATCGGTTTGAGGAAAAGGCCAGTGGAAAGATGCGTTTAACGGATTCGATTGAGTATGAGCTGCCAGCGGCTCAGGCGACGGAGCCTTTGCTGGAGCAGTGGGTGGAGCAGCGGTTGTCCGACATGTTTGCCTATCGCCACCGGGTAACGCGACTAGCTTGCGAGCGTTTGGTTTAAGCCCGTCCCATTCTTTGCTCATCCTGTTCCCTTGGAGGGTCACCACTGGTTGAGTGTCGCCGAAACCAGCGAGCAGCTTCAGTGGGCCGTTCCCTGAGCCTTGTCGAAGGGAACGGTTTGGCTTAGGGCTACCTTAATTTGGGGGGATGTCCCTTAAGTCTTTTGTCTGAAGCGATCTCTATGAAAGAACGTACCCACGCAGATTCTCCCGAGAGGAGAATCTGCGTGGGTTTGCTTAGGCTAACTGCTTCAGCATGGCAAACCCACCCTGACTCCCTCCATGGAGGGAACTCTGTGCGATGGGACAAATAATTAATTTATAAAAATCACCTAAGGTTTGGCCCTGTTGGTTGAGATGCGATATCTCTAGAATCTTTCAAAGCTACGTTTCCCTGCCTTTGTGCTGATTCGCTGGCTTGGCATAAAAATAGGGACATGAGCTGTCATGTCCCTAGGGGGCCTGAAGCTTGGGCCGAATTGCTTCAGAGATATGAGCTGTCTGTGACTAACCGAGGTTTAGATCGGTCACTGCGCCGAGACTGCTAGAGGAAACCAGTTTGGCGTATTTGGCCAAGACCCCGCGTTTGTAGCGAGGCTCCGGGGCAGTCCAAGCTGCCTTGCGTTTGGCTAGCTCATCGTCAGACACATTGAGTTGGAGTAGGCGTTGGGGGGCATCAATCGTGATGCTGTCGCCTTCTTTGACCAGGCCAATGGGACCTCCCACTGCTGCTTCTGGGGCAACATGACCGACGACCATGCCGTAGGTTCCGCCGGAGAAGCGTCCATCGGTGATAAGGCCAACGGAGTCACCTAGGCCTGCGCCGATGATGGCAGAGGTTGGCGCTAGCATCTCGCGCATGCCTGGCCCCCCTTTGGGGCCTTCGTAGCGGATGACGAGGATGTCGCCTGCGACGATTTTGTTATCGAGGATGGCGAGGAGGCCTGCCTCCGCGGATTCAAATACGCGGGCGGGGCCGGTAATAACGGGATTTTTGACGCCAGAGATTTTGGCGACTGCGCCTTCGCTGGCGAGATTGCCTTTGAGGATTGCCAGGTGCCCCTGCTTGTAGAGAGGGTTATCCCATTGGCGAATGACGTTTTGATCGGTGCGGGGCTCGTCGGGGATATCAGCGAGGGATTCTGCGACGGTTTTGCCCGTGATGGTCATGGCATCGCCGTGGAGTAGACCTTGCTTGAGTAGCACCTTCATCACTTGAGGGATGCCGCCTGCTTTGTGCAAATCCGTCGCGACGTATTGACCACTGGGCTTGAGGTCGCAGATGACGGGGACGCGACCACGAATGGTTTCGAAGTCATCAATGGTGAGGGGCACACCAATGGCATTGGAAATTGCCAGCAGGTGCAGGACGGAGTTTGTCGAGCCACCCACTGCCATAATCACGGTGATGGCATTCTCAAAGGCCTCCCGCGTCATGATTGTCTTGGGCAGTAATTGATTACGAATGGCTTCCACTAAGACTTTGGCGGATTCAGCAGCGCTGTCGGCTTTTTCTTCGTCTTCAGCTGCCATTGTGGAGGAGTAGGGCAGGCTCATGCCCATGGCTTCGAAGGCGGAGGACATGGTGTTGGCGGTGAACATGCCGCCACAGGAGCCTGCACCGGGGCAGGCTTTTTTCTCAATTGCTGTCAGTTCAGCCTCGTCAATCTTGCCGGAGCTGAACTGACCGACGGCTTCAAAGGAGCTAACGACAGTCAGATCTTCGCCGTTGTGGTGACCAGGCTTGATCGTGCCGCCGTAGACAAAGATGGAAGGGATATTCATGCGGGCGATCGCCAACATGGCCCCGGGCATATTCTTATCGCAGCCGCCAATCGCCAAGACTGCATCGAGGCTCTGCCCCTGACAAACGGTCTCAATGGAATCAGCAATCACGTCGCGGGAGACGAGGGAGTACTTCATGCCCTCCGTTCCCATGGAGATACCATCGCTGATGGTGATGGTGCCGAACATTTGAGGCATGGCACCGGCATCGCGTAGCCCTGTTTCGGCTTTGTCGGCCAAGGTGCCAATGCCCATATTGCAGGGCGTGATGGTGCTAAAGCCGTTGGCGAGACCAACGATAGGTTTGCTGAAGTCGCCATCGCCGAAGCCTACAGCGCGGAGCATAGCGCGGTTGGGAGAGCGCTGGACACCAGCGGTAATGGCTTGACTTCTGCGGTTATCTGACATTTCGTTTCCTGTGCTCATCCGGGAGGGCTGCTGTTCATCGCCCCTTGGGAACGGCCTTATGGTGAATTACCCTTTGATTTTCCCAGAAAGTGGGGATGCTTCCAAAGACGGGATTGAAAGTTTTGTGGACAGACTTTGCAGTGTGGGTCATCCCTGGGAAAGCGTTATGGGTTCGTTCCCGAAGTCGCAATTCGAAGTGGGTGTTCATCTCAATAAAAAAGCGCTGAGGCCAGGGGCTCAGCGCTTTTGGGGCGAACTATAGTTCGTTAATGCTTAGTTGAGTGAAGCAGTATGGGCATCTGCACCACCATCAACAGGTGAATTATTTATGACTGGAGCCGTCTCGCCCAGTTGCTGCCGGGCATCGTCAATCGCGATATTGAGCTGGGCAATCTTATGTTCTAAGTTGCGCCGGGATTCCTCGATTCTTGCTTCCGGGGCAACAGGATGAGTTTCAACCGGTGCTCGAGAAGTCCAGCGATTTGGACGGTTTCCATTGGTGGCCATGCGATTGTCCAGCTCTCGGCTGGTGGCTCTCACCTTGCTGATGCCCTTGCGTAGGGCACGACGAGCCGCACTCGCCTGACGACGGCTGAGGGATGCACCGACGATTCCGCCTAGCAGCCCACCCAGGACTGCTCCGGTGATGAATCCCCCTGCAAAGTTGTCGCGGTCGCTCATGGTTTAGTTCCGCTAGATGCTGTGTAACTGATACGAGTCGCTCCTTTTTCTGCTAGGAGCTTGGACAATGACAGAGCCAATGTCCATTTTCGAATATCAAGTTTTCAGTGTATCGCCCCAGGGGAAGTAGTCCTGGGGTCCGCTACGTTTATTTGCGTTTCACGCTTAGAGGACTAGGTGCCAAAGCTGCGATCGCCCGCATCACCTAAGCCAGGAACGATATAACCGTTTTGGTTGAGCCCTTCATCGATGGTGGCGGAATACACCGTCAACTCTGGATAGTTGGTGCTTAAGGCCTGTAGCGCTGGGGGGGCTGCCACAACGGCAACAATGCGAATCATGTTGGGATCAGCGCCGCGCTTGACTAACTCATCCACTGCCGCAGCCATGGTGCCGCCCGTTGCCAGCATAGGATCGAGAACTAGAATGCGAGCCCGAGGATCTAAGCGATCGGGGAGCTTGTTCAAATAGAAGGAGGGTTGAAGCGTCTCCTCATTGCGAACGATGCCGAGATGGTAGACCGAGGCCAGGGGTAAGAGGGTTTGAGCCCCATCCAGGAGGGCAAGGCCTGCTCGAAGAATGGGCACTACAACCACTGGTACTTCAGGGTCAATCAGGGTGGCAGGACATTCAGCCAATGGCGTCTGCACCTGGGTTTCCAAGGTGGGCAACCATTCGCGGGTGGCTTCATAGGTAAGCCAGCGCCCCAGCTCGGTCATCGCTGTTTTGAATAGAGCACTAGGCGTGGTGGCATCACGGGATACGGCCAGCCAATGCCGGATTAAGGGATGGGGCGGGACGTAGACGCGCAGCTGTAGTGCCATATCTTGAGCCGAGGGCAGGAAGGGACATAAAAAATTCCTGTCCATCATACATAAGCCGACTCACTTAAGGGGGTGAGCGAGTCAGATTGGGGCGAGGGAGCGTTCCTATTTGGCCAACCTCTTCGCTGAGGTGAACGTTGCTCTCGGGGTCAGGCCATTCGCAGCCATGGGCTAAGCCGTTACCCTATATGTAGAGAAACGTGATGATTTGTCCCACAGGAACAAAAGATGGATAGTCAAGAGCTTGGGCAATATATCACTGCGACGAATGGCATGAGTAAGCCCTGGCTTTTATTGCAGCTACGTCTCAAGAAGCTGCAGGAACGCCGCCCTGAGATGGACCAGGAAGAGTACATGCGTCAGCTTGCTGATATTCACCAGGACTTGATGAAATTGGGAGAATGGTGGAAGGGACAGGAGGACGAGGTCTTCGGGAAATGAGTACGGATTTAGGTCGCCCCCATTTGGGTGCTTTGAATAACGCCAACCTACGGAACACCATGCAGTCTGCTCCTTCTGAGAATGTCGTCCCTAGCCAGGCCGATGGTAATCTCGGCGATCGCGCCAAAGTCTTTCGCATCTCTTCTTTGATTCGTTTCACGCTTTTGCTGCTATACGCTGCATTAACGGTCCCCTTGCCCTTTCTGGCTGAGGTCACGGGGGCATCGGTCTCGCCTCGTTTGCTCTGCCTAGGCCTATTGGTCGGGGCCGTTATTTTATTCGGAGCCCTGAGTGAGCGAGTTGTTCTGGATGAAACGGGGATTCAGGTGACCTATCCCACCTGGGCCAAGCTGATTTGGCGACGGGGCTGGTCATTGCCTTGGGAGTCTATTAAAAGTCTCAAGCCTCGTTCCACAGGCCAAGGGGGCTTGGTTTATTACTTCCTGACAGAAGCTGGAGACCAAGCTTATTTGTTGCCCATGCGAGTGGCGGGGTTTGGGGCCTTGGTGCGCGAGGTTCAAGCCAAGACCGATATTGATACCACCGATGTCAAACCGCTAGCCCAGCCTTGGATGTATTTCATTCTGTTGGGGGTTACGCTGCTGCTTTTGTTAATCGATACCTGGGTTTTGGCCATGGGACTTTCGGGGCAGCTACCGGTGGATATGGCAGTGTGAGCTGTCTCAAGTTTGGCTTCTGTAATAGATGTGAGTGATTGGTGACTAGACCTATCCTTGAAAGCCCTGCTGCTTCCGATGCCTCGGGGTTGGTGGTGCAGAACCTCGGTCTTCAGCTGGAGCGATCGCCCCGACTGTTACTTCAGGACCTTAACTTTGTTCTTCAGCCCGGTGAGGTGGCTGCCCTCTTGGGGGGCCGTGGGAGTGGCAAAACGTTGCTGTTGCAGTTGTTGAACGGGTTGAGAACTGCGAGCCATGGCAACATTCTCTGGCGCGGTCATGATATCGCTACGTTTACCCCGGTTGAGTTGCGGCGTCAGATTGTCTGGGTGCCACAACAGCCTCGTTTGCTGGGTATGACCGTGGGGGAGGCGATCGCCTATCCACTCCGCCTCCAAGGTTTGAACAGCAGTGAGATTCAGCAGCGGATGGATGTTTGGCTTGGCATTTTAGGGTTGCCCCTTGAATGGTTAGAACTTCCTAGCGGGCCTCTATCCCATGCCGCGGCTCAAGGGATAGCCCTTGCTCGAGCCTTGGTGATGGAGCCTCATTTGTTGCTGTTGGATAATCCTTGGCCTCAGTCCCTGACTATCCCAGTAGAGGCTGGTACGCGGGCCGTTCGAGAAAGCCCTTTGGCGGGTGGTGAGGCCTCGCGGTTGCCCCTGTGGAATCAACCTCAGGACAGTATTGAACAGGCTCTGGTCAAACTGACCCAGCGAGGTGGAACTGTATTTTGGGCGGGTGCGGCAAAGATTAAAATTGCCCAGAGACTCTTGGTTCTAGGGCAAGGGCGATTGCAGAGTGATGCTCCAGCGAGCTCTGTAGCCTGGGAACAGGCGACGGCAGAACTCAAAGCCACCGAAGCGACAAAATTGCTGGATTCAACTGAGGAGGAGGATTGGGATTAGTTAGCCCTTTTCTGTCATTGCTGCAATCCAAGCGTTGCAGCTTGCAACTTTCGCTATGCCATCAAAGCAGAGCGGTTGGGGACTCCGGTTGGCGCGCCAGGCTGAGTTGCTTCACCATCATTGCCTGGTTCCAGGACTTCCATGTTGAAGCGATAACCGACATTGCGCACGGTTTGGATCAGGCTGGGTTGACGAGGATCGACTTCTAGCTTCTTCCGCAACGAGAGAATGTGGGTGTCCACGGTGCGAGGGTTATCGATGCCGTTGGGCCAGGCTCGCTCTAAAATGTCGCTCCGGCTCAGGGGCATGCCCAATGCTTGGACGAGGACATAGAGCAGGCTAAATTCCTGGGGCGTCAGTTCAATTGGGGTTTGCTTCAGCTTGACTCGACGCTGGATCAAGTCAACTTCCAAAGCGCCGTAGAGGAGCGATGCTGGCGGGGCACTGGACCGTTGGCGGCGGGTCAACGCATCCACCCTGGCCAGGAACTCCTGCATGCCAAAGGGTTTGCTGAGGTAATCATCTGCCCCAGCCTGGAGCCCGCTCACAATATCTGTTTCATCGCCCAAGGTGGAGAGCATCAGCAGCAGCGATGAGGCCTGTTGCTGAATCCAGCGGCATAGCTCCAAGGCATCCCCATCACTGAGTTCCGTGTCGAGAATGACGAGATGGGGAGAATTCTGAGCGAGCTTTCCCTTGGCTTGGCTTGCGCCAATGGATTGGGAGAGGCGGTAGCCTTCCTGCTGCAGATGCCAGGTGAGTAGCGATCGCAAATGAGGATTACCGGAAATCAAATGGATTTGTAAGGAGGTAGCCACAGGGGGAACTCTCGGGAAGTATTCCGGACTCGCTGCGGCTTACGTATCGCAATGCGATGCCGTCGAAACCGCCTACAACTAGCAGCCTGGGATCGTGGCGATCAGTCGCCAACAATAAAGGCTAGTTTACATATGGGAAACTATAGCAAAACTCATACTTACTCCTTTGTAACCTCTGTTACCTGCTTATGGGTGACACAGAAGCTTTTTTAAGTCTTTACTTTCGTTAAGCTTCTTGGCAAGACAGAGCTCAAAAAAATGCTTTGGGGCCACACCAGGGAATGATCCCCCGCGAAAATGACGGTACAATAGTGGAAACCAACTGTTAGCCCCTCAGTTTCGATATTTTCCTACACCCTATTAGGTTGATTCCTAGGGGAATGAGTCATCTTTCGTTACTTGTTGAGTCTCAAGCTTAAAGATTTTCTATGCTTCAGAACACAGACGCGATTCGTCACTATCAGCAGTTAACCGATGCTCTCGTTGATTCTTGGCAACGCGGCTACCGTTTTGATGACCTGCGCCTCTATGTGGACGGTTATCTCGCGGCTTTACGCAATGTCAATGTGATTGAGTCCTTTCATATCCACCGCCTCGAAGAAGAGGTGATTCGTTTCTTGCGTGATCCATCTAATTTTGAGATGGCTCAACCTCAGGTTGAGTACGACTATGACTATCGCTAGAGTCGTGCCTTGCGACTCTTCCTTCAGCGCTTAAATGTGCTTTTCGTTTGTCCCTTCAGTCCATCATTCTTGCAAAAGCCCCAGGCAGCACATGCTGCCTGGGGCTTTGTTTTGGCAATTTGTTGAGAGTCGTCTGTTCCGCTGAGCGATTTAGGACGCTAGGGCAACCTCAGCCATTTGCTGTAACTCGCCATTTTGATATAGCTCAATCAAGACATCGGAGCCTCCGACGAATTCTCCGGCAATGTAGACCTGGGGAATCGTAGGCCAGTTGGAATATTCCTTGATGCCTTGGCGGATGTCTGGGTTCTCTAGTACGTCTAGGGTTTCAAAGGGGATGCCTAGGGCATTGAGAATTTGCACCACGTTGTTGGAAAAGCCGCATTGGGGCATGAGTTTATTGCCCTTCATGAAGACAAAAATCTTGTTGTCTTGCACGAGGCCGTCGATCTTAGCTTTGAGATCAGGGGTCATAGGAGTCGGAGAAATAAACAACAGTGAGTCAAAGGTTTGCGCTTAGGCATGGCCAAATTAGGCGTTGGCCGCTGCCCAGCTTTCTGGGGTGTAGGTCTTAAGGGCCAGAGCATGAATGGCGTTGTTGGCCATCGATTGATTCACTGCTCCGTAGACAAGCTGGTGTTGCTTGACCAGGGACTTACCTGCGAATTCTGATGAAACTACGACCACTTGGTAATGGTCGCCACCGCCGGTCATGTCTTGGACCTGAACTTGGGCGTCAGGCAGTTTTGCCTTGATCATGGTTTCGACTGCGTCGGGGCTGACCATGGATATTTCTAGAGGTAAACGGACCTCTTTATTGTACGAGGGATTGAGAGACTGGTGGGTTTCCGGGGCGGTGGCGATACTCCGAAAGTTGCTGAGCCGTTTGGTTTTTGAGGTTGTGTGATTGGATGGAAGCTTCTGTTGGGGGCTGCTACTCAAGGACTTCTAGGACGGCCTTGGGGGCGAGTTTGTTTTTGAACCAGACGATGGGGACGGGGAGTTGGTTGAAGTTGACGCCAGCTTTGTCTAAGTTGAGGCGTTCGGAGATCGCTAGGATGATGTCTGTTCGGCCTGATTTTTGGACTTGGGCAAATTTTTTGCGTAGGTATTCTGGTCGCCAGTAACCGACGATTTCCAGAAGGCGCGTTTGGCCATCGGGATGTACGAGTCGGAAGTCGGGAATCATGACGCTGCCGGGGATTGGGATTAAGTCTACTTCCCGCTCTAATCGCCAATCGGTTTTGAGTTTGTCCCAACGCTTGACAAAGGATTCTTCCAACATGCTGTCGTAGGTTTTGCCGGGGGGGTAATGGCTGACGAGGCCACAGTCTGCATCGAGGCTAAAGCGGGCCGGGCGTTTTTCCTTGGTGTAAAAGTCCTTGCGCAGGAGTTGAGCGGTGAGGGACCAGCGGCTGACATGCAGTAGGGCGGGCAGGAGTTTGGCAATGGAGAGGCCGTAGCGAGTGCTGGCTTTGAACAGGCTGGTGGGACCATCGACGGTGATGGTAAACCCCTGGTCTGGTTCGCCTTCGATGTAGGCCATGAGCTGGAATAGCTTGAGATAGCGAAAGAGCAGCTTGTATTCGCCAGGGTCATTGCGGTGGGCATTGAGGACCAGCTGTGTTGCCTGGTAGAAGATGCCCTGGACCTGGGAGAGGTTGTAGCGGTGGAGCAGGGCTTCGGCGCTGGGTGGGTCGTATTGGGTGAGGATGCGGTTTTGAGGTAAGTCAGCATAGAGACCCTGGCGGACTTCCTGGGCCAGGACTTCGCGATTGAGTTCTTGGCTGAGGGTGGTGGCGATCGCCTCCAAAGTTCGCTCTGTCTGGGGCTGAGATTGCACGGCCTGAGCCGCCTGGGCAAATACCCGAGGCCTCAGTTCCGCCGGTTCCAATGGACTCACCACTTCAAACTCGCAGAAGCCTTGGCGCAGTAGGTGAGCTAATCCGCGCTGAATCTTAAAGTCTGGATTGTGCCCTTCTAGCTCGGACAATTGCTTGTCTAGTTCGCCCTGGGTTTTCCCCTGGGCTTGGCTAAAGCTGTCGATTAGGCTTTGGGCCAAGGCTAAATTGCTTTTATCAATCGCCAAATGCTTGGGGGTAATGCTTTCTCCCGAGAGACGGTTGATGAGGAGATCGCTGGGGAGCATGGCGAGTAAAGTTGGGCTTTGGGGCAGTTTGGGACTAGCAGGCTGAGGTTATGGGCTAGGACTCATGGAGGGAGCGCATGGGCATTTAAAATGCTGGACCTTGGCTGCGATCGCGGACAATCCGCGTGACCGATTACCCCTTCCCCTAATAGGATTCTAAAGGCACCTCTCCAAACACCATGACCCATTCCACTGATGTTCAAACCATGGCCCGCTGGATGGCTGCGGATTTTAGTAATCAGCTCCAGGCCTTTGATAATCCACCGTTTTTTGCCCATATTCGGGTGTGTATGCGGCCATTGCCAGTGGCGCTAATGGGGGCTCCAAGTTTGTATCTGGAGCAAGCCTATGACATCAACCTCAAGGCTCCCTATCGGGCAAGGGTGCTCAAGTTTGAGGCCCATGAGGATCATATTGAGCTCGGCAACTATGAGATTGTTGAGGGAGAGGCGTTCTATGGGGCTTCTCGGGAGCCCGAGCGTTTAGCTGAACTTAAGCCAGAGCAGATTCGTAAGCTGCCGGGCTGTTCCTTTGTGGTGACCTGGACCGGCGATAGTTTTAAGGCTGTGGTTGAACCGGGCAAGTGCTGTCGGGTGAACCGAAAAGGTCAAGATACTTACTTGGATAGTGAGTTTGAAGTGTTTGCAGATCGGTTGGTGAGTTTGGATCGTGGGCGAGATCCAGAGACCGATGAGTTGGTCTGGGGGTCTATTGCCGGTCCCTTTAAGTTTGAGAAATGGGGAGATTTCTCGGCTGAGGTGACGGTTTAGGCAAATTCTAGGAAACAGTATTAGGAGCTGACAGAGCGAAGAGTCTGCCAGCCCTTGGGCTCAGCTCCCATGTCATGAGCCTCCTAGGCTGCCGCTGTTAGATCGAGGAGGGATGCCAGGCGTTTGACATCGACGTAATCCTTGCTCATGCGAAAGACGCATTCAGCTTTGACCTCCTCATGGAAGCGCACCTGGCTAAAGGCTTGCTCAATCAGCTCCACTGTGGTGAGGGTGTCCAAGTCTACGGAGATGATGGGGACTTCTAATTCCTCGGCGCGAGTCAGGATGTCGTCCTTGGGAGAGACTCGACCGGTGAGAATCAGGCATTGAGTTGAGGTTTCCAGGGCAGCGAGCTGGAGATCAGTGCGATCGCCCCCAGTCACAACGGCCATGTTGTGGCCCCGCCGGAAATACTCCAGGGCTGAGTTGACATTCATGGCCCCGATACAGAGGCTTTCAACCATCAAGTCCTGGTGTTTCTGACCGCAGAGCACCTGGGCATTAAGCCGTTGCACCAGCTCATCAACACTGACGCTGCGCAATAGGTCGATGTGGGGGACAACGCCAAAGACGGGAATGCCTTGGGCTTCCAGGTAAGGCGTGACATCGCTGTTGACCAATGCCACATCTTTCTGGGGCACATCGTTGAAGAGGATGCCCAGGAGGCGATCGCCTAGCTTCTTCTTCGCTGCGAGAATGGAATCAATGCTGGTCAAACCTTTGAAGGGAGCAACCAATAGAATCGGTGAATCCAAGGATTCAGCCATCTCCACCAGGGAGAGATTAAACAAAAAGCCCTCGGTGAGGGTGCCGGGACCTTCCACGAGGACGATGTCGCTATTTAAGGCTTGACCGTAAGCTTTCTCCAGTGCCACAGGATAATCCTGGGCGTCTTTCCCTTGAATCCGTTGTAACAGGGTGGGTTGGTCCAGCATCAACAGGGTGGGCTGGAGCTGATTTTCCTTGAGCTCTAGCGCATCGGTCAGGAAGCGAACATCCTCGTCCATCTCGGTGGAGCAGGAGGTTGCATTCCCCTCATGGGTCGCTGTGTGATCAGGAGCATCTAAGCAGGTGCCTAGAGGCTTCCCGTAAGAAATTTTGTGCCCCAGTTCTTCCAAACGCTGGGCCAAACTTAATACCATGGCGGACTTGCCACAGTGGTCCTCCACAGAGCCTACCAGCAGGCACTTTGCGGTCTTTACCACGCCCCTCTCCGCCGTTTCTATCGCTAAAGGTTTCGGTCCTCAGCCTACCGCCTTGGTGGACCCATTGCGATCGCAAATTTGCGCCTCAGTTAGAGCATCCAGCCTAGGACGGTAGTCAGCGGCCTCAAAGGCTTAGCTACAGGCAGATACGGGAGATGGAGCGCTGATTAGAGCTAGAGACGTTTGTTGAAGTTTTGATCGCTGGAGCCCTAAGCCGGGTTCTACATTTCTTCGTATTGCAGTAGGCGGCGATAGAAAGATTGGGAAAAATCCGTCACCTTGAGGCGCTTATGGTTGATGAGGAGTTCGATCAAACATTCGATGAACTCGTGGTTGGCCATAGTGACTTCGTAGTCCAGTTCGGAATTGCCATCGAACTGGATGCGGCAGCGGGTCATCTCGGCGGGGAGGTTGGAAACAAACCAGCTGGCAACGAAGGGGACGCTGTTGCCCCCTTCAATGCGGCGCTCCCCTTCCAGGGCTGCTTTTTGGTACAGCGCAATGGCAAAGGGCAGCACTTGGCGCTTGTTCTGCTGGGAGTAATAGGGAAGATAGACGCCCACAGCTTGCTTTGGGGCGGGGGCGAGTTGACTAAAATCCATGGGTAGCTGTTTCTCCTAGATTGATCGAGCCAGAACACTCGATGAAATGCTGATTGACTATGCCCTGTAATCGATTGCCCATGGGCGTCTCGCTACCATTGGGACTGTCAAGCTCTGGGAATCGTAGAGTCACTAGAGCCATTCCGCCATTAGGTTACCCTCTAACGGATGAAAAATATCTCTAGCCCCTCGAAACTCACCGCTCTTGTTCGTCGCGGGTTGTTGAGAAGGAGAAGCCATTCCATCGCTGACTTGCCTGGTTAGAATTCCCGTCTTCGGTCGCAGGATTGAGATGATAGATGGGGGTTGGTTGATTCGGCCTAAGATTCAAGCCAAGGCAATTGCGAGATTGGGTGATGACACAGGGGTTAGCAGGCAAGACGGTGGCGGTTACGGGGGCTTCGGGCCGATTAGGTCAAGCTTTACTGACCTCGTTGCAGCGTCAAGGGGCGACGGTGATTGCGCTGAGTTCCAGTGCAAAATTGCTGAGCCTAGAGGAGGGGACTGAGCCAGTGCAAACGGTGGCTTGGCAGGTGGGTGAGGAGGCTGCTTTAGCCTCGCTGCTCAAGACCGTGGATATTCTGGTGATTAACCATGGGGTGAATGTCTATGGCGATCGCACCCCCCAGGCAATCTCTCGCTCTTACGAAATTAATGCATTTTCCGGCTGGCGACTGCTTGAACTTTTCTTGGAGCAGCTTACCGACGCGCAATCTACTCCCGCAGATAGCCATCAAGCTGCGAAGACTGCAAAGGAAGTTTGGGTGAATACCTCCGAGGCTGAGTCGAACCC
>CALLPZ010000024.1 GCA_938015405.1 uncultured Pseudanabaenaceae cyanobacterium | reverse complement strand
AAGGAAGCCATGCATGGGGTAGACCCGGTACAGCGACTCAAGCTGATCCAGCATCGTCTGGAGCAATCGGATGAGACGGCCTCGGCAAGCGGCAGTGCCATGGACAGCGAATGGAACTTCCACCGCGCCATGCTGGAGGTCTTCAACTCCCTCCGCGACCTTCACACCAACTATCTCCTTCCCGCTCCCTTCAACAACACCGTCGCCTTCCTCCCCTTTGAGATCGAAGAGTATTTTAAGGACGGTCAGGCCTACTACATTGCGACTCATCTCGTGCCCGGCTTTTCCCACCGCCACTTCAAGTCTGGCGTGGAGATCACCCATTGGAATGGGGTGCCCATACAACGGGCGGTAGAAGTCATCGCCGATCGCCATGCGGGAAGCAACGAAGCTGCCCGCCACGTGCGCGGCGTCGATGGACTCACCATTCGCCCCCTCCAAGCTTCCCTACCCCCCGATGAACTCTGGGTCGTCATCGGCTACATTGACCGTGATGGTAAGCCTCGCGAAATGCGCCAGGACTGGCTTGTCACTGGCGGCCCTGAAGACGGTAGTGAGATTGAGGCGGACACAGGCATCAATCTCAATGCCACCTGCCTCGGCGTGGACTTAGAAGCAGACCTAACCAGTCGCATGAAAAAGCTGCTGTTCGCTCCCAAGGTCGTCGCCAAGGAACAGAAGCAGAAAAAGAAACAACAAAAGAAAAAGCGACCCAAGACCTCGACGAAGCAAGCAGAAGCAGGGGAATCGCTCGAAAGCACCATGCCCGGGGTATTCAATGCCCGTAATGTGGAAACAGCCCAGGGCAACTTGGCTTACATTCGCATTTTCACCTTCGGCGTTAATGACCCCCAGGCCTTCGTTGAGGAGTTCATTCGCCTAGCAGAGCTGCTTCCCCAAGCCGGACTGATTATTGATGTGCGGGGCAATGGCGGCGGTCATATTTGGGCCAGTGAGGGATTGCTACAGGTACTGACATCCGGGGAAATTGAGCCAGAGCCGGTGCAGTTTTTGAACACGCCGCTGAACCTGAGGATTTGCGATCGCCATGCCAGCAACCCCGTCGGCATTGACCTCGGGCCTTGGGTGGAGTCCATGCGAGGTGCTGTGGAAACTGGGGCCGTTTATTCCCAAGCTGCACCCATCACCCCCAACGAATTCGCCAATGCCTGGGGCCAGCAGTACCACGGGCCAGTCGTGCTCATTACCGATGCCCGCTGCTACAGCGCCACAGATATTTTTGCCGCAGGCTTCCAGGACCACAACATCGGTCCCATCTTGGGCGTGGATGACAACACTGGCGCTGGCGGAGCCAACGTCTGGACCCATGAGTTGCTCGATGCGCTACTACGTTTCCCCGAACCCATCGATCCCGAATCTCCCTACGCCGCCCTGCCCCAAGGGGCCGATATGCGGGTCTCGATCCGTCGCACCTTGCGCGTGGGCGATCGTGCAGGTACTCCCGTAGAGGACCTAGGGGTTCAGCCCGACCAACGCTATCGGATGACAAAGAATGATTTGCTCAACAGTAATGCAGACTTGATTGAACATGCAGCAGGGCTATTGGCTGCCTTGCCAGTGCGGCAATTGAGCATCACAACCCACCGCTGCGGCTCCACCCTGGAAATTGAAGCTCAAACCCGAGGAATGAATCGTCTCGATATCTATCTCAATGGTCGGCCCGTGGGCAGCCATGATGTCGAAGATGGTGGTCAGAGCTTTGACATACAGGTAGAAGCAGACAGCAGTCTGCTCGAACTGGCTGGGTTTAACGATGAAGCGCAAGTTGCTACGAGAAAGCTAGCCATCTGAGCCAGGCCAAGATAACGATGATTTGCAGCCCAAGCGAACTGAGTTCTGGCTTGGGCTGCTCCGTGATACGCCTCAGCGTTTCTCCTGAGCGCTCCCCCCAAAGTCATCTTTCATCAGCAACACTCATCGATTAGTCGCAAATCTACTGAGTCAATCTGCTGAATCTTACGGGAATGCTGACAACAGCGATTCAGTAGAAGCATCGGGGAGCGCAGGGGCTGTGGGAGACCATCAACAGACATGGAAGCGGCATGTAGGCATTGGGCTGGGCTGCGCCGTTGCCACCGTCATCACTCCCCTCAACATCGCGATCGCCCAGGCTCAAATCACCCCCGACGGCAGCTTTCAAACAACTGTTACTCCCACGGCTCCAGGACAATCTCTGATCTCTGGGGGCAAGGCCCTGGGCGATCGCCTCTTTCACAGCTTCAGCGAATTTTCTGTGCCCACTGGGGGGGCAGCGATCTTCAATAGCTCCCCCAAAATCACCACTATTTTCAGTCGCATTACCGGCGACACAGCCTCCAATATTGATGGCCTCCTGCGCACGCCCCCCCAAACCAGCCTCTATTTGCTCAACCCCAATGGCCTCATCTTTGGCCCCAATGCTGCCCTCAGCATCGGTGGTTCATTTGTGGGCACAACTGCTGATACCGTGCAATTTGAAGATGGCAGCTACTTTGGCAGGAACGACGACAGCCTCAGTCACCAAACCAATTCACTCCTCACCATTCAGCCCAGTGCTCTGCAATTTAGCAGTGCCACCCCGGCCTCGATCAGTCAGCAGTCTCAACTACAATTCTTCGGCCAAGCCATTGGTCTCAACGTCAATCCCGACAGCAGCTTAATCCTGGCTGGCGGCGAGATTGCTCTCCCGGGTGGAGCCATGACAAGCCTGGGCGGTCACTTAGAGCTCGTCAGCCTATCCGAAGCAGGGACTGTCAATCTCGTAGGAACGGACAAGCTCAACAATCAGTTGCAAACACAAGTCCCCAGTGATATTCGCCTCGGAAGCATCACCCTCAGTCAAGATGCACAAATCGCAGTTCCTGCGACTCCGGGCGGCAGCATTGCGCTCAAGGGCGGCGACATAACGATTACCAACAGTAAAGTGCTTGGTGGAATCCTGGAATTCTTCTCGCCTGGCCAAGCCGATCAACAAGCCGGCAATGTAGAACTGTTGGCCCAGGGCAACGTCAGCCTAGACGGCAGTCAACTGCTCAGCGATGTCTTTCCCAATGCCACTGGCAATAGTGGCAAGCTCCGCATCGAAGCCCAGGACATCGCGATCAGCAACGGCACCTTACTCAGCAGCAGCGTTCAGGGCATCGGCAACTCAGGCGGCCTTGAATTACAAGTGAGCAACAGCATCACCATAGATGCTCAGCTGAGTAACGGTGATGTCAGCCATATCATCACTGGCGTCTTACCCAATGGCGTTGGCAATGCAGGCGGCCTCCACATTAAGACAGGGGATTTATCCCTCTACAACGGAGGATTTATTGCAGGCAGCACCCTAGGCGAGGGTCGCGGAGGAGAGATTAACATTCAGGCCAGCGGAGATGTTGTCCTCGATGGCGTCCGCCAAGGTCCAACCCCCCGCTATGCCAGCTCCTTGAGTCAAACCGCGATCGCCGGGGGCAGCCACGGGGGCAGCTTCGACAGCACAGGTGCCAACGGCAATGGCGGCGACATCTCGATCCGCGCCAAGAATTTGTATGTGCGCAATGGCGCTCTACTCGCTTCCTTTGCAAGGGGGGTCGGTGCTAGCGGCAACCTCAATTTAGACATTGAAGAGAAGCTTGAACTCACCGGGCATGGTCGTCACCAAGAGGATAATGATTTCCTTGAAAGCTACATCACCACCTCGGTGGACAGATATGGTGTGGGTGACGGCGGCAACCTCAACATTCGAACGGGGTCGCTCCTGGTTCAGGATGGCAATTACATCGCCACTAGCACTACTGGTGCAGGCAATGCTGGCAATCTCACCATCGAAGCCCGCGACAACGTTCGTTTTCGCCAAGCCCGGACCGACAGCCTCCCCTCCTTTGCAGCAAGCAGTGTGGAAATCAATGCCATTGGCCAAGGTGGGGAAATACGCATCACGGCCCCCGAAGTCATTTTTGAAGAGGGCTCCGGCCTCACAGCTCGCACCCTCGGCGATGGCCATGGCGGAGATATTGTGATTGAGAGCGATCGCCTAAAGGTCGAAAACGGTGCTCAAATCTTCACCAGTAGTTTTGGGCCTGGTGACGCTGGCGACTTACAGATTTCTGCCACAGAATCAGTCGTCCTGTCAGAAACAGAGTCCGTCGCGTCTCTGTTCCAAGGACAATTCATCAAAAATGAATACCTCATCCTCGGCGGAGGCTCCAGTACAGGACTCTATGCCAACACCTCAGAATCATCATTGGGTAATGGTGGAACTGTCTATCTGCGAACGCCCCAACTGAGACTCAGCAATGATGCCCAAATTAATGTCAGTTCCTTGGGAATGGGCAATGCGGGCAACTTACAACTCAAGACTCAAGCCATTGCCCTAGAAAACAGCAGCTTGTTAGCCCAAAGCCGCAATGGCGGCCAAGGCAACATCTCCATTGCAGCCAGCGAACAGATCCTGCTAGACCAGGGCAGCAGCATCTCAACGAACGCCATTGGTGATGCATCTGGCGGTAACATCGCGATCGCAAGCCCTTACCTCCTATCCTTCAACAACAGCGACATCACCGCCAATAGTGAAACGGCCTTCGGTGGCTCGGTACAAGTCAATGCAGACTTTGTCCTGGGAACGGAATATCGCCCAGGGCTCACCCAAGCGAGCGACATTACCGCCACCTCCGCCCAAGGTGCAGCCTTCAAGGGCGTCGTGGATCTGCAAATCCAAGGTCTAGACCCCACCGTTGGGCGCTTACCCATCCCAACGGTGGGTGTCACAACCCAGGAGACAATCATTACGAGCTGCCAGATCACTGACGACGAACAATTCCTAATCTCGGGACGCGGCGGATTGCCGAGTAGTGCATCTCAGCCCATGCCAGGCTTCAAGCTCTGGCAAGACAGTCGGGTATCAGCACAACCTATTGCTTCCCATGCAGTACAAGCTGCTTCAACGCCCAAGCCTTCTCCAGCCTGGGTCGAAGCCCAAAGCTTGAGGCAATTATCCAATGGCAAATTTCAGCTCGTCGCCCAAGCACGTCCGAAGGTCGGCTCAGCTCCCCATTGCCCCAGTGCTGCTTAAATATGAGGTAACCCTTGACAATTCTCAGCAATTTATAGGTCAAGCGAATAGGCTTGGAGCCACGCAAACCGCATGAGCGAATCTAACATCACCGGCTGTATTCTCGGCACCGCCATCGGTGACGCCATCGGCCTCCCCTACGAAGGTCTCTCCTGCCGCCGCGCTGCAAAACTCCTTGGCCCCCCCAATCGCCATCGCCTCTTCTTTCGCCGGGGCATGGTCTCCGACGACACCGAACACACCTGCTTTACCGCCCAAGCCGTCATCGCCTCCGGAGGCGACATCGACCTTTTCCGCAAAGACTTAGCCTGGCGATTGCGCTGGTGGTTAATCGGCCTACCTGCCGGCATTGGCCTCGCCACACTAAAGTCCATTGTTCGCCTCTGGCTCGGCTTTAACCCACGCAACAGCGGCGTCTTTTCCGCAGGCAATGGTCCGGCCATGCGTGCCGCAATCCTCGGTGCTGCAATTCACGATCAGTCCCAACTCCGCAGCTTCGTCCGGGCCTCCTCCCGTCTCACCCACACCGATCCAAAGGCAGAGTACGGAGCCTTTGCTGTGGCCCTCGCAGCACAGTTCGCTCAGCAACAGAATATTCAACAACCACCCGGCCTCTCCCCAAAAGCTTACCTGGCAGAGCTAGAAGCCTGCCTCGGCAGCGAAGCCCAGGAGTTAATTGATCTCCTGCACCAAGCTGCTGCCTCTGCCCAAGCAGGCGAGGCAACAATCACCTTTGCCCAGTCCATCGGTCAAACCAAAGGTGTATCCGGCTATATCTATCGCTCGGTTCCCGTCGCCCTCCAGGCTTGGTTCCGATATCCCAACCACTACGAAGCCGCCATTACGGCAATCGTGGAGTGTGGCGGTGATACAGATTCCGTCGCAGCGATCGCAGGGGGCATCATCGGTACCCGCGTTGGCAAAGCAGGTATCCCGGAACCCTGGCTCGACAATCTGATCGAATGGCCCTGCACAATTTCCTGGATGGAGAGGTTATCAGAGCAACTAGAGAACGCCATTAAAGCTGGCGATCGCGATCGCCCCATTCATGGCCCCATTTGGGCAGTGCCCTTCCG
>CALLPZ010000023.1 GCA_938015405.1 uncultured Pseudanabaenaceae cyanobacterium | reverse complement strand
TCTGGGACGCCACCGTAAGGCGATTGATGACTTCAGCTTGGTGGTGGATTTAGAGCCCGACCATTATGACTGTCGTTATAATCGCTCGGCTTGCTATGCCCAGATTGGTGATGCTGATAATGCGGTGGCGGACTTAGAGGTGGCGATCGCCAAACATCCAGAGGTGTATCTGGAGATGGCGCGGGTAGATGCAGACTTTAAGAAAATTCGAGCTCGTACTGATTTTCAAGCTTTGATCGCGGAGTAGTTTGCCCTTATGGGCTTGCATGATCGCTGACTAGCTTCTGCACCTCATCTTCGATCAGCCTGGGATAGATGAGCCAGTGGGTTTGGTGGGTTTGGACTAGGGCTCGGATTAGAGGAGAGACTTCGCCGATCTCGCGGGTGCCGGTTGCGGTTTGGACGCGGATCCCCTCTTTGTAGGGTTTATAGCCTCGACTAAAGGCGACTTCCAGACCGGCGTAGTGCTCTGGGCTAAGGTCACGTTGCCTTAGCAGTTCGTGAACTTTGGCCAGTAGGGCATCCTGGGGGAAATCAGGCTGGTCCGGCAGGGCTATGGCTTTGAACAGATGTCGATTGACGTAGCGCTGACTGAGGTCTGCTAGCAGCGCATCGCTATGGCACTGGCCGATATGTTGCCAGCATTGAAGATGGTAGTTGAAGACGTTGTCGTCAGCAGCCAGGTAATGCTCTAGGGGAAGGCTGGCACTGTCACCGCTGAACCAGGCTGTCATGATGCTGTCGGTGGTGAGTTTCCCGGCTTGGTAGAGTTCTTTGGCGCGACGGAAGGTTTGGTTGAGGCCCCAAGCGGCGGCGATGTTTTTGGGGTGGTTGTAGACCTGTCCGTACATCAGCGATCGCACGATCAAGTAATGCTCAATTGCACCTTGGCCTTTGGCAGCCACGACCACTTCCCGCCGCCAGGGGTCATAGCGTAGGGCGGTGAGGATGCGGTCTAGGTTGAGATTGCCGTAGGACGTCCCGGTGAAGTAAGTGTCCCGCATCAGGTAGTCGAGGCGATCGCAGTCCAACTGGCTGGAGATCAATTGACTGACAAGGGGGAGGGAATGCTGCTTGCGATAGGTGGCAATGATCATTTCAGGCAGATCCGCATCGACCTGGCGCAGCAGGCGGTTGATGGGCTCTGATTCCAGCAGAATGCGAGCGGTCCAGTCTTCGTGGTGGCCCCCAAAGATGTCTTCGCAAGTATGGCTGAAGGGACCATGGCCAATGTCATGGAGCATTGCCGCACAAAGGACAGTCGTGCGATGGGGCAGTAGTTCGGCGTAGGAACGAGCCAGGGCATCAAAGGCTCGCCGAGCCACTTGCATCACGCCGATGGAGTGGGTGAAGCGGGAGGCCTCTGCACCATGGAAAGTGAGGCTGGCTGGGCCCAACTGTCGAATGCGTCGTAGTCGCTGGAACTCTGGTGTATCGATCAACTCGATGAGTAGAGCTTCGGTGGGGTCATCCTGGCGCAGGGTGATACCACCGTGGAGGGGGTCATGGTAGGTACGAGTGCCTTGCTGTAGCTTCCCATCAACCTCCGATGACAAGTCCTCAAGCGGCCCGAGCGGGGGCTGGGCGTTGCTCAGTGGCTTGGGCTCGATTTTCCTGGAGGACGACGAGGCGTTCGAGAGCGGCGGCGTATTGGGGGTCGGCATCGGTGGCGAGTTGGTCACGGCGGAGTCCCTCAGCTTCGATCGTCACGTCCGGCTGAATGCCGAGCTTGTTGATGTCGTGGTGGGCCGGGGTTTCGTATTTAGCGACGGTGACAGCCATGCCAGAGCCATCGGACAGTTCGAACAGGGATTGAATCAAACCCTTGCCGAAGGTCTTTGTGCCGACTAGGTCACCTCGGCCACTGTCCTGAATGGCACCTGCGAGAATTTCACTGGCGCTAGCAGTCCCGGCATTGACGAGGGCAACGAGGGGTTTATCGGTCACGGCAGTGTTGGTTGCCTGGAAGCTATCTAGAATGCCCTGACGATTGGCGGTGTAAACAATGGCCCCGTCATTGATCCACATGCGAGCGATGGCGATACCAGCTTGGAGAAGTCCCCCAGGATTGTTGCGCAGGTCTATGACAAAGGATTCCGCACCTTGCTTTTGCAGGTCCTGAAGCGCCAGCTCAAAGTCTTCCGTTGCGTTGGCGTTGAACTGGTTGAGGCGAATGTAGCCCACGGTGCCCGCTGGGGTGTTTTTCTTCAGTTCCGAAGAGACGGGGTTGAGGCTAATGCGTTCTCGCACTAACTTCACTTCCCGGGGAGATTGGTCTTCATGCTGGATTGTTAGGCGCACACTGGAGCCAGGCTCGCCGCGCATACGACTCGCGGCATCGTCCAGGGTCAGGGTGCTGGTGAGGGCATTGTCGATCTGGAGGATGCGATCGCGAGGGGCTATGCCTGCGGCCTCTGCAGGAGAGCCCTGTACCGGGGCTATGACCAGGAGCTCGCCGTTGTCTGCATCTTGGGCGACTTGCAAACCTACACCAGTGAGCTCACCAGAGGTGGTGACCTTCAGATTGCGATACTGCTCGGGCCGCATCAGCCGCGTAAAGGGGTCTCCCAACAGCGCCAAAGACTTTTGGATCGCCCCATAGGTCTCATCTCGGCTTTCTAGGGGGTTGCTGCGCAGCGTCTTTTGCCGAACATTCCACCAATTGTTGCCGTTGAAGCTCTCATCTAGATAGGAGCGACTGACGATGCGCCAGGCTTCGTTGTAAAGCTGTTGCTCGGTTGTCAAAGCCATAGCTGGCGGTGGATTGATCCCCCAAGAGCCTAGAAAAAAAACCAGTTGGAGCAACAGAACGACGAAGGACTTGAGCGCAAATTGTTTCATGTAACAAATTGTAGCGGTTGGCTTTGGGCTGGGGAAGGTCAGCCGTGTGGATTGCCGATAAGCAAGACTACCGGGTAACTACAGCCCATTGTGAACCAAATGAGATCAAATATGAGAGCCAAGCCAAGCGGATCAAAACCCGATTGCGTAAAGTTTACAGCCCCCTTCATCAGGTGAACGTGTTACATTTCGTAGAGATGACTATGCACTTTTAGGAACCGCGGTTTCATGGCGAAGGTTTACGACTGGTTCGAGGAGCGCTTGGAGATCCAAGCGATCGCCGATGACATCAGCACCAAGTATGTCCCTCCTCATGTAAATATTTTTTACTGCCTGGGTGGCATTACGTTGTGCTGCTTCTTAATGCAGTTTGCAACTGGGTTTGCAATGACGTTCTATTACAAGCCCAGCGTCACTGAAGCTTTCAGCTCCATTGAGTACATCATGAATGAGGTTAGCTTCGGCTGGCTGATACGTTCCATCCACCGCTGGTCTGCCAGCATGATGGTTCTGATGATGATTCTCCACGTTTTCCGCGTCTACTTGACCGGTGGCTTTAAGCGCCCCCGCGAGTTGACTTGGGTGACTGGTGTGATTATGGCTTGCATCACGGTTAGCTTTGGCGTGACTGGCTATTCTCTGCCTTGGGACCAATTGGGTTACTGGGCTGTGAAGATTGTTTCTGGTGTGCCTGAAGCGATTCCCGTTGTTGGTTCTTTGATGGTTGAGCTGTTGCGGGGTGGCCAAAGTGTTGGTCAATCCACTCTGACTCGCTTCTACAGCCTGCACACGTTTGTGTTGCCTTGGCTGCTTGCAGTGTTCATGCTGGCTCACTTCCTGATGATTCGTAAGCAAGGTATTTCTGGTCCTTTGTAAGGATTTAGGAATACTGTTGCTGGGTCACTGGGATTTCCTGGGAAACTAGAGAGGTCATTGACCCAGCCTGTTGCTAGCGATTGCATCCTTTGCACAATCGTTTGACAAGTAAGATTTCGAGGGAGACCCCCGCAACAATGCACATTCTAAAAAAGCCGGATCTAACTGATCCAATTCTTCGCGAGAAGCTGGCCAAAGGCATGGGGCACAATTACTACGGTGAGCCTGCTTGGCCCAACGACTTGCTCTACATGTTCCCCGTGGTAATTGCGGGTACCTATGCCTGCCTGATTGGCTTGGCTGTACTTGACCCTGCCATGATTGGTGAGCCTGCGAATCCTTTCGCAACTCCTCTTGAGATTCTGCCCGAGTGGTATCTGTACCCTGTGTTCCAGATTCTGCGAGTGGTTCCTAACAAGTTGTTGGGTATTGCTTTGCAGACCATGGTTCCCCTGGGCTTGATGGCGGTTCCTTTTATTGAAAGCGTTAACAAGTTTCAGAACCCCTTCCGTCGCCCCATTGCAACTGCAGTGTTCCTGTTTGGAACCGCTTTTGCTGTGTACTTGGGAATTGGTGCAACCTTGCCCATCGACAAGTCTTTGACCTTGGGCCTGTTCTAAAGTTGGCCTAAGCTTGAGATTAATTCAGCGCTTAAGCGCCCTTAGCATTTGCTAAGGGCGCTTTTGTTTTGACTGAACGTTTGTCTGACAAGTGGTTGAACAGTTATTGGAAAGTAGCGGATCCTATCTGATTGGAGCTTCTTGCTTCTCTTCTGGATGCTGTTGGCCAGTGCTGGCAGAAGATTTCGCTCAGCAACGATACCTGGGATTGAAGATTCTCACTCTTCTCTGGCTTTCCCGGCTCATGGATAGGGTTTGGGTACTCTAAGGGCAGCTCAGTGGTTGTGTCCCCAAAAGAATCTAAATCTGTCGTCTTTTTGTTTGCGAGGGGAGTTGTTGTGGGAGTTTTTGCGCCATCAAAGGCCAGCCGCTATTGTTTTGTTTTCTTGGAGATTTTTTCCCAGGAGGGCGGGATTCAGTCCTATGTCAAGGATGTCTTGACAGCATTCCTTGGTGCAGATGAGCAGCATCAGGCTGATGTCTTTTTGCTGCGAGATGGCGCGGATTGTGAGAATCCTTTTGAAGGTGACCGCCGCTTGAAGTTTCACTATTGCAAGGGCAAGTCGGTGGCAATGGGGCGGGCCAACCTCGCGGCTAGGCTCGGGGCAAATTTGATGCGTCATCGTCCGGCCCGGATTATCTGTGGTCATGTGAATTTGGCTCCCCTGGTGCAGGTTTTAGCTCAGCCTTTGGGATTGCCCTATGTTGTGATGACCTACGGTAAGGAGGTTTGGCAGGAGGTTCCTGCTGGGCAGAAGAAGGCTTTGCAGGCAGCTCGTCGGGTTTGGACCATCAGTCGCTATAGTCGCGATCGCCTCTGTGCCGCTAACGATATTGATGCTGCCAAGGTGAAGATGCTGCCCTGTGTGGTGGATGGCGAGCAGTTTACGCCAGGTGAAAAGTCGGAGCGTTGGCTGGAGGAGTATGGCCTGACGGATGCGACGGTGCTGATGACAGTGGCGCGGCTTTGGTCTGGGGATATCTACAAGGGCGTGGATGTCACCATTCGAGCATTGCCCCAGATTTTGGCCAAGCACCCAGAGGTGAAGTATTTGGTGATTGGGCGAGGAGATGATCAGCCTCGCTTAGCCCAGTTGGCCAAGGATTTGGGCGTTGCTGATAGCGTGGTTTTTGCAGGTTTTGTTGCGACGGAGGATTTGGTCGATCACTATCGTCTGGCAGATGCCTATGTGATGCCGTCCCAGGAAGGGTTTGGCATTGTTTATTTGGAGGCGATGGCTTGTGAGAAGCCGGTGTTGGCAGGAGATGCCGATGGCTCAGCCGATCCCTTGCAGGATGGTCGCTTAGGCTGGCCAGTGCCCCATCGAGATTCAGATGCGGTGGCGGTGGCAATTTTGGAGATGCTGGCCGGGGAGGATCGCCGTTGCGATGGAAGTTGGTTACGGGAGGAGGCTTTGAGCTTGTTCGGCAAGGCAGCCTTGCAGCGTCATTTGGCCGGTTTGCTGACAGAGGAGCCTACACCAGAGCCCTCTGAGTTACGGCTGGCGCGGTCTTAAGGTGAGATGTTAGGTGATTTCTCACAAAGAACTATACCGACGCAGATTCTCCTCGCGGGAGGAGGCAGAGGTGGGTTCGCTAAGGTTTAAGCGTCAAGCATTGCAAACCCGCTCTGACTCCCTCCCAGGAGGGAACGCTGTCTGGGATCAACATTTCTAGAAGTCGCCTCAGCAAACGATCCTAGTACTTCAATCCTTGAGAGACTCCAATAATCTCAAGCGCAGAGGCTGGCTTGAAAGCTGGTGACTAGAAGAATCCTCAATTTATCTAAATTTCTATGCTCACAAGGGTGAAATGCTGGCTTCATATCCAGCCCACTCGCCCTCCTGGCAAAACCTTAAGTCTGTTGGATTATCTGCTGCATTCAGAGGTTTTACTGCATAAGCTCAATCCAGTGAACCTATAAACCCACAGCGGATAAAAGAGCAGGGCTCCATGGCCCAATGAGAAGCATCCGCCATCCTCTCTCACCTACCCAGCCATGCAACTCACCGGCGCTTTCAACGAATTCTCTTGGCACGACCTGCTTGATTTAATCGGCGATCGCCAACTCACCGGTTGGCTCTGTCTGGAAGCCTGCACCGAGGGCACAAGCCGACGCAAACAATATCAAGTCTGGTTTAAGAAAGGTTGCCTGATGGCGGCGACCCAATCCAGCCGACGCACCAATGGTCTCCTGTGGTTGATGCAACACCAGGGCTGGATGAGCTACAACATCGGCCTCAAGGTGATTCAGCAATGCCCCGAGACAGTCTGTTCCGGTAGCTATCTGCGCCAACAGGGGGTCTTGGACGAACGCCAATTGCAAAAGATATTCAACCTCCAGCTGACGCCAGTGCTTAAAGCCATTAGCCAGCTTGAAGATGCTCAGTTTCAGCTGGACACCACCCTGCCCTTGCCCCTGGAACAAATGACAGGGCTCAAGCTCACGGCCTACGATGCCCAAACCCTGGCTCGTCGCCATCGCCGAGCCAAGCACATCACCTGCTAGCCCGAATTAATTAATTGCTTGCTGCTTGCACTGTGTCTGGCATCATCCATCCGCAGGGGACACCGTCCATCACATGCCAATCAATCACATTGTCGCAAGCCCCCAGCCACCAGGACTGCATACTCCTCGCAATACCACGGAAGTTTGAGCCTTTCATTGGTCAAGCCTACAAGGGATAGCTAGCATGGACCTATAGCGAAATTAGTTTTTTGGGGGAGTCCTAAACATGACTCAAAGCGCCAGCACCATCACCATGGCCCTC
>CALLPZ010000022.1 GCA_938015405.1 uncultured Pseudanabaenaceae cyanobacterium | reverse complement strand
ACGAAGATGAAAGTAGACCGTTAGGCACTCAACGCCAGGGCGGACATGCCATGCCCCTACCGTGGTATCTGCTCTTATTCAATTGCAACTGCGAAAGAGTTTCCCCATTCCTCACCCCACAACACCGCCCATCAGGACCCTGACCGTACTCACCCAAAACACTGAAGCAACCCAAACCCATTCACGGGGGGATAAGCCGTCTGGGGGCGACTTTGGCCCCCAATCGATGGGAGTTTGAGGGCTGGCCCTCATAGATTTGCGCCTTGATTTGCGCCTTGATTTGCGCATCGCCTCCCAAAAACCATCAAAACCCCATACCCAAAACCGCCCAAAACCCAGGAAAATAGAGTTATACCGAGCCCTCTCAACCACCCCAATTCAAAAGCCCCAAAACGACCTCATCCCCCTACCATTTTCTTCCCTATGCGCTGCTCCATCATCAGCCGAGCCGGACAAACCCTCGCCAGCGGACGCTTCCTCATCAGCCAAGACGAAAACAACCACCTCTACCTCGACTTCGAAAGCGATCGCGGTCGTTATGTCGAAGGGGGCCAAATCAGCGAAAACGGCGACCTCACCAGCGCCAGCCAAGTCCTCCTCAAACAATTCTTCGAAGTCTGGGGCGTCAGCGAAATCACCCTCCAAGCCCAAGCCAAAGGCTAGAGCCACCCCCACAACTCTTCAAACCCCAACACCAGACCTCTCCCATGACCGCCCAACCCCAAGACACCCTTCAAATCGCGATCGTGGGAGACGTCCACCAACAATGGAACAACGACGACGCCACCGCCCTCCAAAGCCTCAACGTTGACCTCGTCCTCTTCGTCGGCGACTTCGGCAACGAAGACCTCGCCATCATTGACCAAATCGCCAATCTCCCCCTCCCCAAAGCCGCCATCTTCGGCAACCACGATGCTTGGTACACCGCCACCCCCTGGGGCCGCCGCAAACGCCCCTACGACCCCGCCAAAGACGATCGCTTCGCCACCCAACTCAAAACCCTCCAAGACTGCCACGTCGGCTATAATTGCCTCGACTTCCCCCAGCTCGGCCTCAGCGTCATCGGTGCTAGGCCCTTCAGCTGGGGCGGCTCTGAATGGCGCAACAAAACCTTCTACCGCGATCGCTACGGCGTCACCAGCTTCCAAGACTCCACCGCCAAAATCCTCACCGCTGCCCGCCGCGCCAGCCAACCCAACCTCATCCTTATTGGCCACAACGGCCCCACCGGCCTTGGCGAAGCGCCTGAAGACATCTGTGGCAAAGACTGGAACCCCATCGGCGGCGACTATGGCGACCCAGATATGGCAGATGCGATCGCCCAACTCCAGCTGGAGTTAACCGCCCAAGGCAAAGCCCTCCCCCTCGTCAGCTTTGGCCACATGCACCACAGCCTGCGCCACCGCAAAGACCGCCTGCGCACCTGCGCCCTCCGTCAAGACGGAACCCTCTACCTCAACGCCGCCCGCTGCCCCAGACACCTCGAAAGCGAAACAGGTCTGGAGCGCAATTTCTCCCTTGTGACTCTCACAAACGGCAAAGTGACGGCTTCCCGCCTCGTCTGGCTGAACGCTGCCCATCAGATCATTCGTGAAGAAGACCTACTGGAGAAGCTTTCAAGTCATTAGCCTTCCAGCAATTGGGAGCATTAAAATTTTCCTCGTCGTTTTGCTTGACTTCTTTAGCCACCATCCGGCAATATTAAGTTCGATTGAGGGGCCATAGCTCAGTTGGTAGAGCACCTGCATGGCATGCAGGGGGTCTGCGGTTCGAATCCGCATGGCTCCATTCAAGAATCCCGAGTTGCTTCAAAGGCAACTCGGGATTTTTAGTTTAAATACTTGGCCATGCTCGCCCTCGCTGAACAGGAGCCCATCTTATTAGCTCCCGCAGAGTCGGGTGCTGACAAGCCTGAGGCTATAAGAACCAATCGGCACTGATTTGCTCTGGCAAGAACCCGGGCAGCATCAAGAATGCTTGGGCATCCGCCTTCACCATTGTGCCAAAGGTGGCGCCATCTGCCGGGTAGAGATGAGAACCCAGGATCGTAAAGTCTGGCACCACAGCCTGCTCAAACGTCAGGTCTGCAAATCCCATCCCTTGCTGCAGCATGAGCTGATCCGCCTCAGGATTAAAGTCAGCCACGATGCTGAAGCCTTCTGGGTGAACTTTGAACAGATCATGACCGCGGCCACCCACCAGCCAATTCTCACCTTTATTACCGGTGAGGGTGTCATTGCCGTCATTGCCCCGCAGGACATCATTACCGCTGCCACCCATCAGTTGATCATCGCCACCTTGGCCATTGATCACATTGTCCGCATCCTTCCTGCCCCAAACCTGATTATCGCGGTCATTTAAGAAGGTGACTGTATTGGGATTCATCACCCCTGAGATTTCCCAGTCGCGATTGAACACATCCACATGGTCACGAATGCTCTGGTCACCAGAGAACTGGACATTGCCCACCGCTACTCCGTTAGAAGACAGGGGTAAATTATCGAAATCCTCCAATGAGAAATCAGTTAATCGGATGCTGAAATTGGGGACATTGGCAAACAGCAGCAGCACATCGCTACCCACCTGGGATAAGAGCAGGTTTGCAGGGGTGAGCTG
>CALLPZ010000021.1 GCA_938015405.1 uncultured Pseudanabaenaceae cyanobacterium | reverse complement strand
CAGATGTGACGAGTCAAAGTGACATTACGGCCTCCTCCGAACTGGGCTTGGCCTTTGCCGGTAGCGTGACGCTGGATGAAATGGAAATCAACCCTGCCGAGGGCCTAGCTCCGCTGCCCGATGACGTGGTAGATCCTTCGGCTCAGATTGCCCAGAGCTGCCCACGCAGTCCGGATCTGCAAGACAGTGGGGGCAAGTTCCAGATTTCTGGGCGAGGTGGGTTGCCAGCCAGCCTTCGACAAGTATTGGAAAGCCCGCAGGTTTGGCAGGATACGCGGATCGCGGATGTAACTCTACCTGACGAAGCCAATCGTTCTGCAGAGATTGATGCGACGGAGCTTACTCCAGCCGTGACTTCCGATTCGGCAATGCGATTGCAAGAGGCCCAGGTACTGAGCCGCGATCGCGCTGGGCGGGTTCAGCTGATTGCCCGAGCGGCCACCATAGATCCGATTCCCAGCTTCTCTTGCCAAAGTTAGAGCACTATTGCCTGCCATAAAGAAAGGCCGAGGTTACACAGTAACCTCGGCCTTTCTTTTGATCAGCTAGAAGACTGTCTAGCTGGCGAGCTTAGGAAGCAGCTTCAGCTTCTTCAGGCTCTTCTTCGCGGACCACTTGCTTAACGGTGAGGTAACGAATCACATCTTCGGTCAGGCGCATGTCCTTTTCCAAGATAGCGATCGCTGCACCAGGAGCTTTGTAGTTCATCTGCACATAGATGCCTTCACGGTACTTGAGGATCATGTAAGCAAGGCGACGCTTGCCACGGTGCTGGATATCCAGCTCCTCTGCGCCAGCTTCATTGAGCATGGCTTCGTACTTTTTGATGGTGTTATCCACATCCTCTTCACCCATGTCGGGGCGAAGAATGTACATGGTTTCGTAAACGAACTCTTTCATCGGGTCATCCCTTTGGACTTAAGGCCCCTCGAAGGTCGCAGATTCGGGCTGTGGGGGAAACAATCCCTCAACGATCAACCCTTAGTCGACATTCACGTTAGATTCAAACCAAGCCCAAACAGTAAAACACCCCATGGCCCTAAAGTTCCACAGGGTCTTAAAGCTTAGGTCTCAAGACTTGAACCAAACCGTTAAGATAAGCGTCATTGCCTACTAAACGGTGTCGACGGTTGCGCTTCCTAGGAGAAGCAAGGCTTTACAATCTTAGATCAGTTTCCGCAAACTAACACAAGGAACTCATCCCAAGGGGAGCCCATGGCGACTCGGTATGTTCGTGTCCAGACCCAAGACGGTCGCATCCACTATGGTGTCCTGTCCCTCAATCGTTCAGTGCAGTTGTGGGATGCGCCACCCTGGCTGGGGGGTGTGCCCCTGGAGCAGGAGGCGGTAGAGGACTATCGGCTATTGGCGCCTTGCGCACCGTCCAAAATTGTGGCGGTGGGTAAGAATTACCAAGCCCATGCCGCAGAGATGGACTCTGAGGTGCCAGCGGAGCCGCTATTGTTCTTGAAGCCACCCAGTGCTGTGGTGGCCCACGATGCCAATATTCTCTATCCCTCTTCCTCCCATCGCGTGGATTACGAGGGAGAGCTTGCCTTGATCATTGGTCAGAAGACTCGCAATTGCTCCCTGGCGGAGGCGCGGCAGGCCATTTGGGGCTACACCATTGCTAATGATGTGACGGCGCGAGATTTACAGAAGCGCAGTCCCGGGCCTTGGGCCATGGCGAAGGGATTTGATAGTTTTTGTCCCCTCGGTCCCTGGATGGTTCGGGAGCTTAGTCCCTGTGCCACGGTGCAGACGTTTATGAATGATGCGGAACTGCCAGTCCAGCGTGCCACGGTGGATCAGATGGTTTATGGACCGGCGGTGTTGGTGTCTTACATTAGTCGGGTGATGACGTTATTGCCGGGAGATGTGGTGCTGACCGGGACTCCTGAGGGGGTGGGGCCGGTTGCTGTGGGCGATCGCATTTCGATCGAAATTGAAGGCATCGGTCGCTTGAGCAATGTTGTGGTGGCCAGGCCTGACCCCGAAGAGCCTGCCGTTGATGACTCAGCGGAAAAGGAGGCTAATGAAAAAGCGGCTGGGGAATCCCAGCCGCTTGGCGAAGCATAGAGTCAAGGCGAGTGGCAGACCTTGGGCTGGCCCCAAAGCTTGCGGTTCCCTGCCTACTCTATGGAAACTGCAGGCTTAATCTAGGGCAGCTGCATGTAGACAATCTCAGACAAGGTTGGGATATCCGGGTAGTGACCGCGAATCGTCTGAACAATGCTGTAAATTGCGGCTGCAAAAACGCCGAAGAAAATAAAGTTGAACAGGATTTCAACTAGAAATTCGGCAGGCCCCGATACCGACACACCGCCTGCGGTCATGGTGATGCCGAGCAGTGGTCCAACAATGAAGTCAATCAGGATTCTGCAAATGGAGATGCAGATCATGATCATGATCGCTTGCATGGTGTTGAAGCGAATGAAGTGGGGCAAGCTGTCATTGCGCACCACCAACATGAACAGTGCGAAGAAAATAATCAATCCCATCAGGGGAAACGCACTGTATAGCGCAATCACCGGGGATAGGACCAAAAACAGCACAGCGCTGATTTCGGGGAATTGCTGAAAAAAGAATGACCCAAAGACCAAGGCCTCCACCATGGGGAGGAGGTAAGGCAGGGCTCCGAAGATTCGCTCTTGGGGCGTTGTCGCACCGCGCACGGTCATGCGTCTTAGGCTCCTCTATGTGGGGAAAAGAATGCCCTCCTAGAATAGCGCAAGTCTCTGGTTCAGTCCGCTAACCGTTGGTCTGGAGAAGGTTTGGATGATTATTGGTCTGGAGAATTGAATTGGAGTTCGACAGGTCAGTGAAGCGGCATCTCTCTAATACTGTTTCGTCGGGGAGTGATGAGAGCAAACTGTGAGCACCCAAACTGCGAGCTTGGGTGATGTGTATAGAACTTCTCTAGAGAGGAGACCTCCATCTGCGGTAAAGGAAAAAAATTAAAAAGCCCATCTCCCAGGCTTGGAAGATGGACGTTTGAGAGAGAGTCAGGATTGACGTGAGCGGCTTATGACCTGGGGGGTCAGGCCTCGGAGTTAGGCATGTCGACTACGCGAAAGCCCATGGGGCAGCAGGGGGATTTTGTGGGCGGGGCTGGGGCTTGGAGGCCGCGACCACAGGTGACCTTCCCGTCATGGATTCGGGGCTCCCCTTCGGTGTTGGCATATAGGCATTGTCGGCAGACTTGTCCGGTTGACAGAACTTCCCGGTCAGTGAGCAGTACCACCATCTTGCTTCTCCCTGGGGCTTTCCCCCTGGAAACGACGTCATGTAACCCTATTCAGCCCAATGGCCCCCAATAAATTGATCTCAACAAATGGGCCTGGGCCGATTGTACTTACCTTCTATGGTAACGATTGTGCTTAGAAAATCCGTGTTGTCCATCACCTGTCGCAATGGTTCTCAACTTTGAACTGAAGTGATTGCTCCTTATCTGATGCTGTTCTATTGAGAACCGTAACGGCCAATGAACTTCGTTGCGTTGGGGAGCGCTGTTTAAAGGGTGGAAATTGTGATTTGAGTCTCGACGTTGCGGGCTAGAGTTCTGCAATATTTATTTGGATTTCGGAGCCGTTGGGGCGATCGCAATCGCCGCGATCCATGGCATGAATCGTTTCAAGGTCTTTCACTGCTGTTCTGGACTGGGCTGGGGGGCTAGCGTAAAAGCCTTCGCTCGCCCAAAAAAATGATTTATACGCTACTGATAGTGTTGTGGTTTCTCTTTGACCCCTAGATGTAAATGTTTTATAAGTAGTAATGTCACGCGTTGATACGGCGCATTGACCAGCATTGTTTCTGCTTCAGTAGAGAGAAGATCTCTTCTTTCTACTGGGGCTTTTCTAGTTTCTTAAGTCTTACGCTCGGAAGATCGATCCCCTTCCGATTACCCGCTTAACTGTTCGCTATCCCTTCCGCTAATTCCCATGGTCCAACAACTCCGTCGCTCTGCTGCTCTTCGCTTGAGTTTTCCGGAAACGGCTCCCGCTGCGAATCCCGTTTTCTTTCGCACCTATAGCCGCCAAAAGCAGGAAGGGCGCGAGAGTTGGGATGAAATGTGCGATCGCACCGTTGCTGGTGTTGCAAAGCTCGGCAAGCTAACCTCCCCCGAAGAAGCCCTAATTGCTCGCATGCAGCGCGAGGTCAAAGCGCTAACCTCTGGTCGCTGGCTCTGGATTGGTGGCACGGAGTGGATTGACCAGCAGAAGAATTTCTCCGGTGGCTACAACTGCACCTCCACTAACGTCACGGATTGGCGTGCCTTCGCCCTGATGATGGACCTGGCCATGATGGGCTGCGGCACGGGTGCCATGCTAGAGCCCAAGTACATCAGCCAGTTGCCTGCGGTGCGCAACGAGATCAGCCTCAAGGTTCAGGGTGACCTGGGGGCAACGCCTGCGCTGAAGCGTCGGGAGGAGACGGAGGTTAACGTCACGGGCAATCAGATCTTCGTCAACGTGGGCGATAGTCGCCAGGGCTGGGTCAAGTCCTATGAGGCGGTGCTGGAGGCTTCCAGTGATGAGCGCTTCGACGGCGAAGTGGAAATCATCATCGACATGAGCGATGTGCGCCCGGCGGGGGAAATCCTCAAGGGCTTTGGTGGCATGGCCAATCCGGTGAAGCTGCCGGATATGTACAGCCGCGTGGCTCGCATTTTGAATAAGGCCAAGGGCCGGCAGCTGGATTCGATTGAATGCTGCCTGCTGATCGACGAAGCTGCGGTGACCATCGTGGCGGGCAATATCCGTCGCTCCGCTGGGATGCGTCAGTTTGATAGCAACGACAGCGTGGCAACGGGGGCCAAGGAAAACCTCTGGCGTCAGGATGCTGAGGGCAACTGGAGCATTGACCCCGAGCGCGATGCCCTGCGCATGGCGAACCACACTCGCGTTTTCCACCGCAAGCCGACTAAAGAAGAGACCTTTGAGGCGGTGCAGAAGCAGTTCTTCTCCGGTGAGGGTGCGATTCAGTACGCGCCTGAGGCGATCGCCCGTGCGAGCGCCGATCTCTTAACAACCCAAGAACTCAAGTCCGAATTTCTGGGGATCTACAACGAGCTGGGCGCAGAGGAAGCCAAGGGCTGGCTCAAGCAGCACAAGCCTGAGATGAGCGATGAGGAGCTGGAGCATCGCTTCCAGCGCTATGGCCTCAACCCCTGCGGTGAGATCATCGGTGCCAACTTCCACTGCAACCTATCCGAGATTCACCTCAACCGCCTGGACCCCAAGAATCCTGAGGAGCAGGATGATGCCTTCCGGGCTGGGGCGCTTTCTGTGGCGGCGTTGCTGAACCATGAGTTCATGGAGGAGCGTTATCGCAAGTCCCGTCAGCTGGACCCGATTGTGGGTGTTTCCTTTACGGGCTTCTTTGACTTCTGTGTCCATGCCTTTGGGACGCCTTGGCTGAACTGGTGGGAGGAAGGTCGTCCTGAGACGGCGCAGGGTAAGGAATTTAAGGCGCAAGAGGAAGCGTTCTTGAACCGCTGGCGCAAGGTGGTTCATGAGACGATTTGGGACTATTGCGATCGCCACAATCTCCGTCGCCCCAACCGTTGCACGACGGTGCAGCCTGCGGGCACGAAGAGTTTGCTGACGGGGGCTAGCTCTGGCTGGCATCCTCCTAAGTCCCAGCGTTTCTTGCGTCGCATCACCTTCCGCAAGAATGACCCGGTGGCGATGGCTTGCATTGACTACGGTTATTCTGTGGTGCCGTCCCAGTCGGATAAGGATGAGAAGGGCAATCTGTTGGATAACCCGTTTGATCCTCGCTGCACGGAGTGGCTGGTGGAGATTCCAACTGAGGTGAGCTGGGCGAATTTGCCTGGGGCTGATCAGGTGGATATTAGTAAGTTCTCGGCGTTGGCGCAGTTTGATTTCTACATGCAGGTGCAGAAGCATTACACGCGGCACAATACTTCGGCGACGGTGGAGTTGCGGGAGAGTGAGGTGGCTGGTTTAGCTGAGCGCTTGCATGAGTGTATTCAGAATGATGAGGGCTATATGTCTGTGGCGCTGTTGGCGCGGTT
>CALLPZ010000020.1 GCA_938015405.1 uncultured Pseudanabaenaceae cyanobacterium | reverse complement strand
GGCTCAACCTTCTACTTCACCATTCCCCTCACTGGCCGGGATCTGACGGCCAATGGAGCAGGGGCAGGGGCTAGTCAGATGTTGCGCAACTCACTGCTATGACTGCGCAGCGGAGTTCAGTGAGGAATCGAGACCATGTCTGCCGAGACCCAGCCCATCGAAGCCATGTCTGCGGAACAGCCTGCTAAAACCATCTTGCTGGTGGACGATAACCTTGGGGATGTCCGCCTCATTCAAGAAGCGTTTAAAGGCTCAGACTTTGCCTGCGAAGTCACCGTGGCCCGAGATGGTGTGGAAGCCATGGCCTATCTCCATCGGGAAGGGGAGTTTGCCCAGACTCCCTTCCCCGACTTGATTTTGTTGGACCTAAATATGCCCCGCAAGGATGGCCGGGAGGTGCTCGCTGAGATCAAGACGGATCCTGGACTTCGCCATATTCCCGTGGTGGTTTTGAGTACGTCCCGTAGCGAGGAGGATGTTCAACGGAGTTACGAGCTACAAGTCAATTGCTACATTTCCAAATCCCGCAATTTGTCCCAGTTGTTCAAAATCGTCAGAGGCATTGAGGCATTTTGGTTAGGCATCGCGACCCTCCCCTCCACACCCGGATGAGTCCATCTGTGCAGACTTTCCAGGGCTCTAACAGCTCGGTCTCGACCCGAGACCGGCGGTTTGGGGTGAGTAAATTACTGCTGATTGAGGATAGTTTGGCGGATGCTCGACTCCTAGGGGAAATTCTTAAGGGCAGCATTCTGTGTCGTTGTGAGCTGACCCATGTGCAGCGGCTGCGCGAAGGGCTGGCACGACTTCAGCCCGGTCATGACTTTGACATGATCCTGTTGGATTTGACCCTGCCCGATAGTGATGGCTTAGCATCGCTGGATGCGATTATTCAGCGAGAGTCGCGCTTGCCCATTGTTGTATTGACCCATCTCAATGATGACGAGGTGGCGGTGGAAGCGGTGCGCCACGGGGCTCAAGATTACTTGGTTAAGCGTAGCGTTAACCAGGACAGTTTAATTCGGTCGATTCGCTATGCGATCGAGCGTAAGCAAAGTGCCGAAGCGCTGCGGAATGCCAATGAAATTTTGGAGCAGCGAGTGCAGCAGCGCACTGCTGAACTGCAGACGGCCAATCAGCGTCTTAAGTTAGCTCAACAGGCCGGTAAAATTGGCACTTTTGAGTGGAATATTCCCGATGGCTCTATGACCTGGACTGCGGAACTAGAGGCGTTATACGGTCTGCCGGAGGGGGGCTTTAGCGGCCATTGGCAGGACTGGATTCAGCAGATTGACTCAGAAGATCAAGAAGATGTGCGCCATGCCTTGAGGCATGTGGCGGAGACGGTGCCGGGCTTGAACTTGGAGTTGAACCAGGAATTCCGCATGATGGATGCGGCGGGTGAGCGCCATTGGATTCTGGCTAAGGGACGGGTGTTTCAAGATGACCAAGGTCAACCGCTCAAGCTGATCGGCGTTCAAATTGACATTACTGATAAGAAGGCGCTCGAAGACCAATTTCTCCATGCCCAGCGCTTGGAAAGTTTGGGGACTTTGGCGAGCGGCATTGCCCATGACCTCAATAACATTCTCACGCCAGTTCTCTCTGTGGCAGAGCTGTTGCCGATGCAGCAGCCAAACCTAAATGAGACGGCCCATAAGCTGTTGGCCTTGCTGGATAGTAGTGCCCATCGCGGGATTGACCTGGTCCAGCAAATTCTGGCCTTTGCTCGGGGAGATGAGAGCGAGCACCAGGTGAGTTTGCAACCTAATCAGCTCCTCCAGGAAGTGGCTCAGATTGTCGAGCAAACTCTGCCCAAGTCCATCGCGATTGTTCAGCAGTTGCCAGACGAACTTTGGTCGGTGATGGCGGATGCGACTCAGCTACATCAGGTTTTTGTCAATCTCTGTGTTAATGCGCGGGATGCCATGCTTGACGGAGGCTTGCTGACGTTGCGCGGGGAGAATGTTGAGCTGGATGGGGCGATCGCTGCCCAGCATTTGGCCGCTGAACCCGGTCCCTACGTTGTTCTCACGGTTGCAGACACTGGCACTGGCATTGATCCAGCTTTGATCCACCGCATTTTCGATCCCTTTTTCACGACCAAGGCCTTGGGAGAAGGCACCGGTCTGGGCCTCTCTGCTGTGGCAGGTATTGTGCAGCGTCACCGAGGGTTTGTTGAGGTGGATAGTGAGCTGGGGGAGGGGAGCTGTTTTCGGGTTTTCTTACCTGCAACACCCCCTGCGATCGCGAGTCCTCCCGCGAATCTAAAACGGCTTTCAGGCCATCAGGAGTTGATCTTGGTTGTTGATGATGAGGCCGCGATTCGGGAACTTGCCCAAGCTACTCTGGAACTCTACAACTACCGTGTGATGACCGCTGCCAATGGTGCAGAGGCCGTGGCTATTGTGGCCCAGCAAGGCGCTGAGCTAGATGGCGTGATTATGGATTTGATGATGCCCGTTTTGGATGGCCATGCGGCCATGGATCGCATTCGACAATTGCGGCCTCGGCTCTATGCAGTGGCCATGACGGGGTTATATACCAGTGAGGCGATCGCCCATGCCCT
>CALLPZ010000019.1 GCA_938015405.1 uncultured Pseudanabaenaceae cyanobacterium | reverse complement strand
AGAGTTCTACGACGAAAACAACCCCGGACGCATCGCCGGACGCATCGCTCGCGGCCTCGAAAACCACACCTGGGGCTACCCCGAACTCACCGGCCAAATCCTGCCCAAACTCTTCCGCGTCTTCGTCATCTTCCTGATGATTGCCCTCTTTGACCGCATCATCGCCCTCACCTTCCTCCTCTCCTTCAGCCTCATCCTCATCTTCAGCATGAAGAACCTCCAGGCCATCCTACAACGGGAACAGCTCCTGGATAGCTACATGGAGAACACCAACAGCCGCACCTCCGAAATCATCACCAATATCAAAACCGTCAAAGCCTTCGGCACCGAAACCAGCGAGTTGCAACGCCAACGCACCCGCCTCGACCGCGAACTCACCGTCGTCCTCCAACGCATCCACCGAGGCTACGTCTACCTCAACACCTGGCAACGCACCGTCGTCCAAGCCTCCACCTTCGGCATCCTCGCCCTCACCCTCAACGCCACCCTCCAGGGCCGTATGACCCTCGGCCACTTCATCACCACCCTCACAATCTCCCAGATGGCCTACGCCGAACTAGAGCCCCTCAGCGTCCTCGCCGAAATGTTCGCCCGCCGCTACGCCGCCATCCAACGCTTCCACGACTTCATGGCCGAGCCCACCGGCCAAGATGCCCAGCACCTTCAACTAGATGCTCCCGCAACCGCTTACCAATTCACCGGCCAGCTCCACTTCCAGAACCTCCACTTCGGCTACGACGCCAACCGCCCCGTCCTCAACAACATCAACCTCACCATCCAGCCCCGCCAAACCGTCGCCCTCGTCGGTCGCTCCGGCTCCGGCAAGTCCACCCTCGTCAAACTCCTCTTTCGCTACTTCGATCCCAATAGCGGTTGTATCACCATCGACAACCAAGACATCCGCCAGCTAGACATCACCGGCTACCGGCGCAGGCTCGCCATCGTCCACCAAGAAGTGGACATGTTCAACGGCACCGTCCTAGAAAACCTCACCTACGGCAATCCAGCCGCCAGCCTGGCCGAAGTCAAGCAAGCCTGCGAAATTGCCCAAGTCAACCCCGTCCTCGCCGCTCTGCCCCAGGGCCTACAAACCGTCGTCGGCGAGCGAGGCGTTCGCCTCTCCGGTGGCCAACGCCAGCGCCTCGGCATTGCCCGTGCCCTCCTCGTCAACCCCGACGTCCTCGTCCTCGACGAAGCCACCTCCAGCCTCGACTACGAATCCGAGCGCGCCATCCAGCTCGCCATGCAAACCATCTACGGCACCCGCACAACCCTGATCATTGCCCACCGCCTCAGTACCGTCCGCGACGCTGACAAGATCGTCGTGCTAGACGAAGGCAGCATTGCAGAAGTCGGCAGTCACGGGGAGTTGCTGAATCAACAGGGCATTTATCATCGGCTGCATCAACTACAAGAAACGGGTGAGCTACTGGGTTAACACTCCTAATCTCCTACACATCAAAAAACAACTTCAACACCTGCCCAATCACAATCATCCCCAACGCCCCAGCAAACATCCAGGCAATATTCTGCAACGTCGCTCCAAACGTATTGTCCACATACCCCTCCTCCTTCTCCCAATCTCCCTCCAGCAACAGCAACTGCTTCCTCATCCGTACACAAGGAATCTTCACGCCCTCGCCACCTGTCACCGCGATCGCCATCTCATCCAAAGCCTCAAAGCCCACCGCTCGATAAAACGGCTCCCCCGTCAAAGACGACAACACAGAGAGAGAGCGATCGCGCCGCCGCAAAGCCTCCTCCTCCATCGCCCCCAACAACAGCGTCGCAATTCCCTGCCGCGTAAACTCCGGATGCACAAACAATGCATTCACCCAAGGTCGCAACCGCGCCAACGCCCCAAAACCCACCACAGCACCGCCCACCTCTGCCACAAAATGCAGCTCATCCCAGCCGCGCAGCTCCGCCTTACTCGCCACCAAAGCCTCCAACTGAGGCCCGTCATAATCCTTCGCCGCCAAAACCTTCAGCGACAACACCTGTAAATCCCGAATCGCGTTCAAATCCTCAGGCCGCGCCATGCGCACCAACAATTCAGCTTCACGAGTCAGCATGGGCAATCAAATGAGCAGCAGAGAACACATCCGGGCATCGAAACTGGCTTGATCCTGCGTTTTCTTTCCCCAAGGCACCTGGGCAGTAACCCCGAAAAACGCGCAAAATCCACAACCGAATTTGTAAAACGCCCTAGCTTTGACGGAGAGCATCGTCTCCTATTAGGCAACAGAACGTAAAGATTAACCAGCTATCTATTGCCAGTTGATCAATCGTCCGAGCGACAAGGCACCAACACCACAACTTGAGTGAAGGCTCCAAAGATAGCGGATCCTCAAAAAATTGCCTCCGAACCGAGCCAACTCCCAACCAGAAGTCTCATCAATTCGCAGGCCTTTCGGAGAATCGCCCCCTCATCACTACCCGCCAAACCCACCCAATTCCTGAGCAAACCTCCAATCCTTGGCTCCCACCCGGCATCCGCTCCAGCCATCAAAAGAGGTAACGAAACCTAACGCTCTATTACATCTACGGCACATCTCCAGGAGCGACAGCGAGTTCCCATGAAGTTTCCCCTGGTCCTATAGATAGGGCCTTCAAGACCCTTGTTAGACTTTCACCACTAAGGAGACTTAATCATGACCTCAACCCTCAGCTTCGGCATCGAGACGGTCCTCATCTTCTGCGCCAGCTGCACCCTACTCGGACCACTGTTCTACTGGCTCCTCACCGATGGTCGTCCCGATCCTGTTTCACACAGCACGGGCCACTAGCCCACCCCCCGAATCGTTCCAGGCCAGCAAGCGTTTCTCCAGCAGCTTCCCCCCCAGCAAGCTCAGGCTTCTCTGCCCAAGGCACGTCTATCTTCAAAACGCTTCTGGTCTTTGCCGCTCTAACCTGCATCTGCCATGCCTCCCCACACCGAGCCCAGCCCCCGCGAATCCCCCATTGCCTCTGCTGGGTCCAAGCCTTGGATCCAAAGCATCCTGGCGATCGCCACTGGCTACCTCTTCCTGGCCACAGGCGTCATAGCAATCATGGGGATTCTCGTCCTCCAAGGCACCGAAGAATTCCCCCCCAACCTCCTGCTCCTACTCACC
>CALLPZ010000018.1 GCA_938015405.1 uncultured Pseudanabaenaceae cyanobacterium | reverse complement strand
GAAACAGACCTCGGTACATCTCACAATAGTCATCAACAAACCTCACTGTTGGCTTGGCACTACGCGGAGCTACCATTGGCTATCGTTGGCTTTCAGCTCCTACATCATAATTTATTTCTGCCTAGAGTCATTGAAGAGCGTTAACAACTAGCGATGACACTGCACCAAGCGAGCTATTGCGGCGTGCCAAAGACTTGAACGTAGTAGTGGCTGCGACCATCGGTGGCATAGCCCACGCCCATTTCCGTGAACTTGCCGTTGAGCATATTGCGACGGTGCCCCGTGCTGCGCAACCAGCCCTGCACTGCGCGCTCGGGTCGATTACTGGGAGATTGGGCGTAGATATTTTCGGCAATGCTCCGATAGGCATAGCCAGCATCTTCCACACGATTGACCATCCTGGAACCATCCGAACCAGTATGGGAGAACTGGGCTCCATTGGCCAAATCATTTGCATGGCGCTGGGCAGCTGCATTGAGCTGGTTAGAGAGGCTCAAAGACCCCAGTCTCGACTCAGAGCGGGCCTGATTGGTCAGACTCAAGATGCTCTGGGAGACGGGGTTAGAGCGACCAGCAGCAGCAGCAATCACAGTTGAACGTGCTGCTTGCTCAGCTTCGGCTTGCGCCTGGATTACCACAGGAGGCAATGCCTGGACTGCACCACCGCTAACCATAGCGGCGAGCAAAGCCAAGCCTAAAGATTGCTTAAGGGAAAAACGCATTAGCAAATATGGGCGAATCTAATTGTTGAACATTCGGCCAAGGGAGCAACACAGGGGGAAATGCTACTGATCTCATCGGCTGAGTCACTGAGAACATGCATGGTCCATCAAGGGTGGAGATGGCAGGCAGTGATGCAAACGGCAGACGCTCTAGCCAGTGAGACCATTGCGCTCACTAGGGGTAGAGCCATCTACTAACTTCAGCCGCAAATCCGAAAAATTCGGGCAAGTTCCAAATCAAGACGCTGAGCCTTTGGGCTGAAATCGGGGCAATGGCTTACTGGGTAACAGCAACACAGCTCTCAAAGATGATGAACAGCAGCTTTATGGCTCCCTTTAACGACGCCATCACCTGGTTGGTGTTCCTTTATCCTCAAGCCCTCCGTAGGGTCAATTTTTCAACCCGCAGCCTCTCCACAAGATCTGCGAATGCCTAGGCAATCAGGACAGATAATAGAAAGGCGAATGACCCAACGGTCAGCCCAACCTACGCCTCAAACCTTGATCCATGACTTCTTCCACCTGGCAGGCGGACCTTTCTCGGCGGCCCCAAACTGATGACCAGGGCAAACCTCTGTGGGAGCTGCTCATTTGCGACGGTACTGGCAGCTGGCAATTTACCCGGCGGGCTTGCCAAAGTGAAATCAGTGGCGATTGGGTGGGCGCACAATTGGCCGAAGCTGTGGCTTTGCATCATCCTCCCAGCAGTATTCAAGTCTTCCGGCCTCAAAGCTTCAGCCTCATCGCCACGGGAGCCCAGCCCTTGGGCATCACCGTAGCAGCGACCCGCTATACCCCTCAGCTCAAAGGCATCCTTTATCACCTGTCCCAAGGCGTAAATGGTTGGGAGCCTTTGGAAATAGAGCAATTGCCTCCCCAGCCTTTGCCCGAGCGATTGCGGGGTGAGCAATGGCAATTTGCAGCCTTGGCTGCGGGAGAAGTGGAATATGCCTTTCGCGATCGCCCCATTCCCATCGTCTCCGCACCAGACTATGCATTGCCCAAGGCCCAGGGCCTATCCTCGGATTTACCAGTGCCAGGGCTCGTCATTTACGGCGGACGAGCCAGCATGGCCCTAGCCCAGTGGCTTCAGAGCATTGGGCCCGTAGCCCTGGACTACATGAACGGTGCGCCGGATGGCGTGATTTTAGAAGCGGGCTTGGCAGAACGCTGGGTCATGGCAACCTTTGAAGACCAGGACGTTGCCGCAGCGGGAGCCATCTTTCAGCAGCGCAAGCAGTCCAGCCAGGGCATTCATTTCCTCTCAGTCCAACCCGATGATGGCGGCGTGACGACGAGTGGTTTTTGGCTCTTGCGGGGTTAGCAGAGACCAGGCAGCGGAACTTCTAGCTGAACCTTCGAAACAAACAAACTCTACAAGCAAAATCTATTGAGCAGTTAAGGAGTGGGGCGAGCAAAGCTCTGCTTCTCCAATCGCTGGGACAGCACGATCGCCGTAGCCGTCTGCCCATAACGGCTCAACTCCCCAATCACCACCTCCAAATGGGCAATCGACCGCACCACCACTTCAATGCGAAACGACCCCTGCCCCGTCACGTGATAGCACCGCCTTACTTCCTCTAGTCCCTCCAACAGCCGCGTCACGGCCCCATATTGTTGAGGGGTCGTCGTCAAATCAATCAACGCTGCCAGTCCATAGCCCAAGGCTGCTGGGTCAACCTCTGCGCGATAGCCTCGAATCACCCCAGCCTCCTCCAACCGCCGAACCCGCTCTGCGACCGCAGGTGGCGACAAATTGACCCGACGCCCCAACTCCGCAAAGCTCAATCTGGCATCCGCCTGTAAAGCCTCCAGCAGTGTCCAAGCCACATCATCCAGCTCAACTTTCGATTCAATTGTCATTTTCATTCTTTTTGATTGAATACAAAGCAAATACCTAAAAGTTGGTTTAGTTATTGCTTCTCTTCAGCTCATTCAATTTTCTATCCTAAAGCGGTGAACACAATGGGGCATTTAGCCGCAACAAACCGATGGATTTCAACCTTCTAGGCCGAGGCGTCATCTTGGGATTCGCGATCGCAGCTCCCGTCGGTCCCATCGGCATTCTTTGCATCAAGCGAACGCTCATCCAGGGCTGGCAGTGGGGCCTAGTATCCGGCCTAGGGGCAGCCACTGCGGATGCCGTTTATGGCTCCATCGCAGGCTTTGGGCTGCTGTTCATCTCCCAATTCCTCGTAGCACAACAATTCTGGCTGCGGCTGCTCGGTGGATTATTTTTAGGATATTTAGGTATCCGCACCTTGGGTGAAACCTTCCGCGATGAACCAAGGAGCCCTTCCCACACAGACCACAGCGACAGCAGGGCTCAACCTACACCCCCAGTCATCGCTCCGCCATTGCTCACCGCCTATGGCTCCACCCTGGGCCTAACCTTGACTAACCCCGTCACGATTCTGTCCTTCACCGCTATCTTTACGGGCATGGGTCTCACCACGGCCCACTGGACTGGGGCGAGCCTGCTTATCAGCGGTATATTCTTGGGCTCGGCAAGCTGGTGGCTCTTGCTCTGTGGCCTCACACACCATCTGAATCAGCGTATTGGCGATCGCCAGCTGCGTTGGGTCAGCGGACTCTCTGCAGGCATCATCTTGACCTTTGCGATCGCAGCAATCATCAGCCTTGGGCAATGAGCCAGAGGATCAAACTCAAACCTCTTCAATATTCGGCCCATCAGTCCGTTCGGCCCCCGTTGGCAGCACCGGAGCATCCTTTGCTGAACTCTCAGGATTATCAGTCTGGGCCTCGGCAGCATCTGCCAGAGGCGCGTTCAGTTTCACGGCAGCAGCAGGCGGTTTTAACGCCCCTTCCGGGGGAGCCTTGAGATCCCGATCCGGCGATTCAGCCAACTGCGCCTCAGCTTCATCGTCATCATCCAGCTCAGACTCTTGCTCCGCCAGCTGGGCCTCAATCGGCCCAGCATCAACAGAAGCATCTGCCACAGGCTCCAAAGCCTCAGCTTCGGAAAGCGGAATAGGTGATTCAACCGCAGTGGGAGTTTCAACCTCAGCAGCGACAGCTCCAGATTCCGCGACCAAGTCTACCGGGCTGAGCTCTACGCCAGTTGCAAGACCCTCATCAGTCGCAGAAGCATCTTCAACCTCCACAAGCTCACTTGCCTCAACTCCAGGGTCATCTTCGCTAGCGCCTGTCGCCACTTTCTGAATTACGGGCGGCAGCTTTTCGAGCAACTGCTTACCCAGAGGCTTGGACGCCGCATCAAGCTCTGCCTCAGAAACAGCTGGCTCTGCTGCCGGAATGTTATCCACCTGAGACAAACTCGTGACAACCAACTTCTTACGCTGCTGCTTCGTTGGTACCGCTGGATCATCGCTCTCCGTTTCAGGCTTGGGAGAGTAGAAGAGATAGAGCAGCCGATCGCCCACCTTCCAGCCATCTTCCCGGATAAACAGCTGCCGCTTGCCCCCCCGTTCGAGGAACAAAGGCATCATCTCCTGACGACGAATAAACCCTTGTAAGTGGACTTTCTGACGCTCAAAGGCTTCAGCCTGTAAT
>CALLPZ010000017.1 GCA_938015405.1 uncultured Pseudanabaenaceae cyanobacterium | reverse complement strand
CGCCAATGACGTCTTCGATGCAGACACCGGCATCGACGTGAACAAGCACCATTCCCTGGTGAACATCACTCAAAATCGCGGCCTGATCTTCGGCCTAGCGAACACGTTCTTAGCCCTAGGTATCGGTGGGATATTGGCCATCACCTGGATTCAGCAGGACCCTACGGTCTTAGCCCTCGTGCTCGGCTGCTGTCTGCTGGGCTATATCTATCAGGGACCTCCCTTTCGTCTGGGGTACCAAGGTCTAGGCGAAATCCTCTGTTTTTTTGCCTTTGGTCCCTTAGCCGTCGGGGCAGCCTATTACAGCCAGGTCCAGTCTTTTTCACCAAGCAGCATGATCGCCTCGGCGGTGTTGGGGCTCACCACTAGCTTGATTTTGCTCTGCTCTCACTTTCACCAAGTAGACGATGACCTAGCTGCAGGCAAGCGATCGCCCATCGTCCGCCTAGGCACAAAGCGAGGCGCTCAGTTATTGCCAATCATTTGTGCCATCAGCTTCGGACTCATGGTGCTGCTGGTGGCCCTGGGGACTGCGCCTATCACAGCTCTCTTGGGATTGGCAGGTCTACCCTGGGCTTGGAAGCTCTGCCGTCACGTGGGTCAGTATCACGACCAACCGGAACGGGTAATGAACTGTAAGTTCATTGCTGTGGCACTGCATTTTTGGAGCGGCCTCTTGTTTGGGGTGGGGTACTTCATCGGTTGAAGCTCCAGCTTTCTCTACGGGAATACCGGCGACAGTTTGTCCAACCGTTGCACACAGCCCATGGTCCCTGGCAGGAACGTCGGGGGCTCATATTGCGGCTACAGACCAGCTCGGGGCAAAGCAGTTATGGCGAGATTGCTCCCATTCCTTGGTTTGGCACGGAAACCCTGGAGGAAGCGATCGCTATCCTGCGACCCTTTCAAAACCAACCTACATATATAGAAGAGCTCACCAAGCTTCTAGCCAGCTCACCCAACCATTATTCGGCCACACATTTTGGTTTGGGCATGGCCATGGCTCAGCTTCAAGGCAAGTTCCCCCCTCCAGCCCCCAGCCCAGCCCCTGAACAGATCTGTGCCCTATTACCAGCCGGTGCAGCTGCACTTGAGGCTTGGCAGAAGCTGTGGAACCGAGGACATCGAACGTTTAAGTGGAAGTTGGGCATCGGTGACATCGAGCAAGAGCTGCAATCTCTGGTGGAGCTCAGGCGATCGCTCCCAAGACCGGCCAAACTGCGCCTAGATGCCAACGGAGGCCTAGATATCTATGCAGCTCACCAATGCCTAGCCGCCTGTGATGAGCTCCACCGCGAAGGCATCCCAATCGAATTCCTAGAGCAGCCTCTGCCTCCCAAACAGTTCAATGACCTAATGGCGCTCAGCCAGGCCCATACCACAGCATTAGCTCTGGATGAATCCGTGACCGGTCTGTTCCAACTGAAGGACTGCCATGGCAAGGGCTGGCGAGGGATTTTTGTGGTTAAGGGGGCGATCGCAGGTTCTCCCTTAGAGGTGATCCAGTTTTGTCGCCACCATCAACTCAAAGTCGTCTTCTCATCAGTCTTCGAGACTGGCCTCGCTTGCCAGGCTGTTTTGGCCATGGCTCAGCAGGTTTACAAGCGACCTCTAGGCACGGACAGCATGAGCCCTGGCGCCAGCGCCAAGACAAGGATGGGTCCTAAGACCATCGATCCCCAGAGCTCGCAGTACGCTCTAGGCTTTGGCGTGAGTCATTGGCTGAGGCCAGATGGATTGGAGACCCAGGCTCACTTCAGCAACCTCAATCTCAGGGGACAAGCCCTATGGCAACAGCTATCGAATTGCTAAACCAGCGACAGGACGAGGACTGGCTCCAGGGATGGGATGACCAAGGGAAATTGCGTCCACAACTCACTGCCAAGCAGCTAGCCACTGCCGCAAATCGCGCGAAGGCCTGGCTGGAGCAACAGGACTGGAGCCAGCTCATCCGTCCCTCTCTCACTCAATGTGCCGATGCGTCGGCTGAATCAAGTCAGTCTCACTTTCTCGATCTATCTAGTGTTGAGAATCATGAACTTCCGCAGCGAGAGCTCACCGTTGGTAAACCCATTATTTTGTTAGCAATTGCTGACCCCGCTCAATTCTTAGCCTGGTTTTCTGCACTCAGCAGCTTAGGTTATCCACTGTTCCTCGGTGACCCAGCTTGGGGGCTCAAACATTGGCAACAAGTGGGTGAGGGGCTAGACCCAGATCTCGTAATTATCGATCCCGGCCGGGAGATTCCTGCCAATTTCCACAAGATCTCCTGGCCTGTGGATAACTCCATTTTTCTGTGGGAAAAGCTGGATTTTCCACAAATAATCACAACCTGTGGAAAACGGATCGATCCCAATGATCATCGGGTTTTGAAGCATTTGAGCCCTCAACAAGACTATCCACAGGCTGTGGAAAGTCTTTGGATAGGCATTCCTACGGGGGGTTCTAGTGGCCTGTTACGCTTTGCCATGCATAGCTGGAAGACTCTCACAGCATCAGTTTCAGGCCTTCAGCAATCACAGCTCACTCGCGAAGATGGCGTGATTAATTCCTGCTGTACCTTGCCACTTCATCATGTCAGCGGGCTGATGCAGTTTTTGCGATCGCTCCTCAGCGGTGGCCAACTGAAAGTCATTCCTTGGTCACTTGTCAAGGATCATTTTTGTCTGCAAAAAGTCAATAGCACTACCCGCCGAAAAGATACAAAGCCGTCAGATTTTATTTTTTCCTGTGATCAAAATCAATTCTTTCTATCCCTTGTCCCGACTCAGCTTCAGCAATTATTAGCATCGTCCCAAGCTCAAGAGTGGATCGCATGTTTTAATACCGTGCTGCTTGGTGGAGCCCCAGCTTGGCCAACCCTTTTAGATCGGTCGAGATCAGCGGGAATTCGACTTGCTCCGACCTATGGAATGACGGAAACAGCATCCCAAATCATCACCCTCCATCCGGACGATTTCCTCAAGGGTCAATCTAGCTGTGGAAAACTTCTGCCTCACGCCCAAATTGATTGGGTCGCGGCCCCAGCTCAATGGAGCCAGGAGGTCGCAGGAAATTCTTCACTCCAGCAAGGGATTGTCTCCCAGGGGTTGTTCAAAATCCGAGCCAGTTCTCTCGCTTTGGGGTACTACCAAATCACCGCGAGGACCACTCAGGCACAAGGAGATTACGTAGGTAAACTTGCCCTCTGGAGTGAGCCACCGGGCGCTGACGATCGCTTCCTTGTCACCGATGACCTGGGCTACTGCAATGAAGAGGGCTATTTCTATGTCATCGGTCGAGCCAGTAACAAAATTATTTCTGGCGGAGAAAATGTATTTCCTGCAGCTGTGGAAGCAGCCATCCTCGCGACCGGCATCGTCGCAGATGCGGTGGTCTTGGGAATCGCAGATCCCCAATGGGGGCAACGGGTGGTGGCAGTGGTAGCCACTCAGGCAGCAATGACCCCAGCAGACTGCCCCTCTACGGGAAGTGCTGCCCTAGCACCTGGGGCGTTGTCTACAACGTTGGTGGGGCAATTAGAGGCGGCGATCGCCCCCACCCTAAGCCCTGCCCAGCGCCCGAAGCAGTGGCTCGTGACCCAAGCTCTCCCTCGCAATGCGCAGGGCAAAATCCAGCGGCGGCAATTGGAAGACTGGGTAATGGCTCAAAAGCAAGATAGCTGAGCAACAATCCTCATTGGCCGCCAGCAAAATTCTGCAGACGCAAGACGAAGCAAGCCTTAGCGCCAACGTATGGCATTCCAGGCCATTTCATCAGCTTGGAGAGGTCAGGCAATGGAGCCGCGGATTACGACACCCTCATTGTTATCGCAACTCAAAGGTGACGTTGTGGCGCGATCGCAGATCACAGGTCTGATGATCAACGATATTTGTGTCACTTAGCTCCAAATTGTAAAAACTGACTTCCGGAGCATCAAAGTAAGGACCCGCATGCCAGGTCCCCACATGGAGCTTGACGAAGCAATCGCCAGGAATGGTGAAAGCACGAATTTCATCAGGATTAGGCGCATCACCTTCGCCAGGTGGGGCCACGGCCATGAGCCAGGGTTGATTGGCAATGGCACCGAGGCATTGCGTACATTGCTGGTGGCGAGTGATGGTGTGAAACTGCCGTCCTCGATTCGCGAGCGCCATGATGTAAAAGCGGGGAGTGCCGGCACTGAGTTGAAGCTGAGCATCGTCCGGGCCAAAGCGCGCCCCATCGGGAC
>CALLPZ010000016.1 GCA_938015405.1 uncultured Pseudanabaenaceae cyanobacterium | reverse complement strand
GTTTCATCGGGATGATTAGTACGAATCTGATTGACCATGATAGCGATCGCTCCTGCTGCTTAAAGACTGCAACTGTTTGATGCGGACTATGGATACGGGATGATGGATGCGAGACGATAGGGCTCTGCGGCGCTTAACTCTGGGACTGTCAAAAGTGGCTAAGACTTAGACAAACGTTATGCAGACTGAAAGCCCAGTTGATGAAGCAGTGGAGACTGCAAAATAGATTGCTCCCTAAGCAGCCAAAATGACGTCTCGTCTTGGGTCACTCCATGACTGACAAACGATCTAAGCTGCACAGTCGGCAACGCAAAATCAGACTGAAATTGTTCATCGGCAATCCAAATCATGGGTTGAACCTCCGAGACCGCCAACCCCAAGGCTGAAGCGCCAGCCCGCAAAATCAAAACGTTGTGCTGCTGACGATTCGGCTCCAGCCGAGACAGGCCCATCAGCAAAGCCAGATCCACCAACCAAAAGATGCGGTTCCCTCGATTCATTAGCCCCAGGACAGGGGCAGGCATGGCAGGCATGGGGCTCAGACGCTGCACTGACAGGGAGAGAACTTCTTGGACGCAGTCCATGGCAAGCAGCAAGGACTGGGAGGAATTAGGGGCGATTCCTGCGGAAGCTTTTGTTGCGATCGCAGGAACCTTGACACGTAAATAGAGCTGGCCAGGGCCGACTTTGGCATCGTTCTGGGCTCGGGAGCGCCCTGATGCTTTTGCTTCAAAGGGGAGTAACTGAGAGGATGAATTCATGACCTTCAGATCGCGAACTTAGGACAGGATAGAGGTGACCACGCGCAGTAAATCTTCGCGACTAAAGGGCTTTTGAATATAAGCAGCACCACCCTGCTTCATGGCCCAGAGCCGATCAATTTCTTGATCCTTGGAAGAACAAAAAACGATTGGAATTTTAGAGGTCTCAGCATTCCGCTTGAGACTACGACACAGCTCAAACCCGCTCATATCAGGCATCACAATATCGGTCAGAATCAGGTCAGGCAAGCTTTCTTGAATTCTTACCAAGGCATCTTTAGCACTAATTGCATTGGAGACCGAGAAACCTCCTTCATGGAGATAATGACTAATCAACTCCATCTCCGAGAGGGTATCTTCAACCACAAGGATGGTAGATTTCTGCACCGCTGTGTTCATGACTCTTTCCTATGAATAACCACTGTCTCAACCTCGCCAAACTGGATCACGAGAATCAGGCCAACCGGTCTATTCCAACGAGTGACCGAAGTCCTCCAAGACGGGTAAGTTTCGAAAAACAATCTTCAGTAGCTCAGATCGACTAAACGGTTTTGTCAGATAGCCTGAAGCACCGACTAACTTGGCTCGCGCTCGATCCACAAAGCCGGTGTTCCCCGTGACCATCACAATGGGAATCGACTTAAAGGCAGGGTGGCGACGCAGCAAAGAGCAAAGCTCATAGCCATCCAAGTTGGGCATTTCCACATCCAACAACACCAGGTCAGGCTTACAACGCACCACTTGCATCAGCGCCCGCACAGGATCGTTAATCATAAAGACCGAGAAATCATCCTCTTCCAGATAGCTGTGGATTAACTTCAAAATAGTTGGGCTATCGTCCACACAAACGACTCGATAGCGCTGATGCTCGGGAGCGGTGGCAACGGGCTGGGGGGGAGCAGAGCTTTGAGTAGAAGCGAGTACTGGGTTTAAGGGCGTCGTCGGACTCTCGAAGGGAAGCTTGCGAAACGTTGGGGGAGAATGGGCAGGCGCGATCGGCGCAACAGCAGCTGGAACAAACGGGACAACAGGTGTCCCTCCTTCAACCAGTCCTAACTTGGCAGTGGCACGAGCCGGCTCTGGTTCTGTCGTACAGGACTGGATCAGCTGCCGCAGATTGAGGCGACAAATGCTAAACCAATCCTCAAACTGATTGCGATCAATAATGTTGTAACTGCCCGTAGAGATCGTCAGCAGGGACTGCATGGCTTCCTGGGCCAAACGTTCCACCAAGCTAGCGGCTTGATGAGAGGTGAGATATTGCTGCTCCAGCAACCATTGAATGGCTTGATAGTCTGGGCTTAAAACTTCTGGTCGGGATTGGCGAGTTTCAAACAGCAATCGCATCTGAACCCGAACGGCACTGGCCAAGGAAGGAACACTACGCCCCATCTGTCGGAGGTGGGATTCTAAACGGTCAAAAGCCTGTTGCACAGCCGAGGCATAAATCAGCTCGCCTTCCTCGAGATAGAGCTTCCAAGCCTGGGAACCGCAGTAAATCATCAAGCAGCCACTATTTTTTTGACCCGCAACTTGAGCCAGAAGCGTCAGTGGATTGAATTGTAGAAAAGAGGATTCATTGGGAAGATTTAGGCTATTCATTCTTCTTTTCTCCATGAGATTTAGGCACAGAATCTACAGAAATTCTGTGCTCGACAAAGGAGCGATTAATTGGCACTCCCCTATCCTTGGCTGCTTCTAAGGGCTCAAATGAGTTGGCTTGATTAGGACGAGGCAGACATCTAATCTAGCTGGGTTTCCCTGTAACGAAAGTATCATCTATTCAATTTCCAAATAACCGTATGAATTGCTGTTTTTCTATGCATAAAAAAATACAGCACTATCTATTTTGTAGTTCACAATACTTTTCCAATCTGACAATCAAGTCGATACTTAAAATCGACGGAGCTGAGCATATTTTAGAGTCTCAAAAATCATCTCTATCTCCATTAATCAAGGATCTTGATTATGGGAAATTTTCATTCAAATTAAATCTTGACTTAAGCTCAAATATTCTTTGGACATATAGCTGTACGACCCTAGGAATTAGGAATATCAATTCGGGCTCATCAAATTGATATTCTCTTTAGGCATACTGGCCTAGGAGTTGCCTAATTTTATTGCGTTGTTGATTCTGTAATGCCTTAGGAAACTCCAGCTCAAGAGATGCGCGATCGCCCTCCCGTTCCGGCGGAATTTCCAAGCTCTGAACCCGAGCAACGAGGCTACAGGGTTCTGCCAGGCAAGGCAGGAACACTAGCACTGCCAAGGTGGGTCGCAGCACTTCCAAATCGCTGATTTCTTCAAACTCCTCGAAGGTCAGCTCCAGCCGCAGATCCCGGAGCCCCAGCTCCGTCACTTGGCCCACTTTCGTTTCACCTTCCCAGCCCTCCCAGTAAAGCTGGGCCTGGGCTCGGCCCCGCTTGCGAACGCGGGTGTTGGCCTCGGGGCGAAAGCGCTCAAAGGCTCGCCGCAGACTCGAAGCAATAAACTTAAATGAGGCAAGGGGAATATCCTGATCATCCCGCTTTTGGGAATACCATTCATCCACATCCGAGTACAGCACTAGGGCCAAGTCATCTCGCTGGCCCTGGGTGGGGTCCAAAAATTGCACGGCCAGAAGAGCCTCAAGTTTGCGAGTGCCCGCAGCCCGCACAACTCGCCCATTGAGTAGGGCACTAGCGCCAAAATCTCCCACCAGCTCAACTCGCACTTCATCGGGAATATTGGGCCAGCTGGGCAGCAAAATTTGGGCACCACTTTCACTCACATTGACGGTCTCTCCTGTCCAACTTTCTCCATGGGTATGAATCCTCACCTTCAGTCGCCGGGGCAGGCGATGAGCTGCACGCAATTGCGGCTGTTCAAAAGCCACTAAGCAGGCCGCAATCACCAGGACTAAATTGAACGAACACCAGACTGCGTTAATTAAAACCGTTTGGGTATTTTCTGGACTCCAAATTAACCAAAGGGGAATCGCGAGGAGAGCAGCGGTGCCAATCACCCCCAGAATCACCAGATAACGAACACTATCTACATCAAATGAGCGTTTGTTAACCATCAATCCCTTATCCGTCACGTTGAAGGAACCTAATTGGGGATTAATTAGGGCCAATAGTGTGACGATCCCAGCCTGGAATGACATGGCAAATTCGTAAATCTCATTCCAAAACGAGAAGCGAACATGCTTATAGCGAATAAAATTGGTCTGCATCGACAAAATGACATAGGGCAATGCATAAAATAGGGTCTCAACGCCCAATCCCTTAACTGAATTGATCCCCAAGATCAGATACAGCACCGGAGCAATCAAATACATCAGGCGCGGAAAGCCAAAGAAGAAATGGGAGGTGGCGCTGAGGTAGCAAATTCGCTGGGGAATCGTCAGATTTAACTTGCGATTAAACAGGGGATTTTCTAATCGCAGGATTTGGGCCATGCCCCTAGCCCAACGCACCTGCTGGCCCACATAGGATGAGAAGGTTTCCGGGGCCAGCCCGGCAACCATGATCTTGTCGTAGTAAAGCGTTTTATAGCCGAGGCCATGGAGACGCAGGGCGGTGTGGCAATCTTCTGTCACGGTTTCGGTGGCGATGCCTCCCACCTCTAACAAGCTATAGCGACGAATAATTGCCGCAGAGCCGCAAAAGAAGGTGGCATTCCAGGTGTCGTTACCCTTTTGCAAGACCTTATAGAACAGCTCATTACCTACAGGGATATGCCCTCCAGTGCGAAGGTTTCGCTCGAAGGGATCGGGGTTGTAGAACCAATGGGGGGTTTGCACCAGCGCCACTCGGGGATCTTGAAAGAAGCCCACGGTTTCACTGAGGATTTTGCAGGTGGGGATATGGTCACAGTCGAGGATCAGGACCAGTTCGCCCTCGGTGCGGGGCAGAGCAGTGTTGATATTGCCCGCTTTGGCATGGTCGTTATTGTCCCGGGTGAGCATAGTGCAGCCCAGCTCTTCACACATTTGCTGGAGCAACTGTCGTCGCTCCCGATACTTCTCTGCCCGTCCATCGTCCAAGACATAGACGGACTTATGGGGATAGTGAATCGCTAAAGCTCCTAAAACGGTCTTGCGGACAATCTCCACATCTTCGTTGTAGGTGGGGATGTAAATGTCCACGCTGGGCCAGTCTTCGGGGAGCATGGTCTCCAGGGGAATTGACTGGCGATCGCGAATGCGCAAAGTCTGGAAATAGGCCAGAAAGAGCGTCACGATGGCATAGAGCTCTGCCCCGTAGAGCAGCAGGGAGAAAAAGCTATTGAGCGGCCCATCCAAATTGAGGGTGTAGCAGGTGCGGTAGTACCAATAGCGCAGGGTCATCATCGTGCTGAGGGAAATCAGCAACAGGTGCAAACGCTCGCTGGTGCGAGTGGATTGCTGGCGATCTTCTAGGTACACCAACAGCGTGCCTGCCAAGATAACGCAGAGCGCAATCATGGCCTGCTGCTGCCAGAGGCTAGGCCGTAGCGTAATCAGTGGAATGCTGGTCCAACTCAGGAGGCCTAGCAAGGTAATCAGGGGGCGACGACCCAGCCAGCGAAAGTTAACTTCAAACAGTCCAGGCAGTTGTTCCGTCAGAAGATGGGTGAGCCAGGTTCCTCCCCGCTGGAGCCAGGTGCTACGGGGTTGTTCTGGGTTAGGAGCTGGGGGAGAAGAGACAGCGGCAGGCAGGCGGCGAGTTCGCTGGAATCCGCGTAACTTAGGCTTAAGCTGCATGGCTAGTCCTCCTGCATCAGATGGGAGGACGTGGCGGACCCCGACACCGACTCAACCGGCAGATCCCCAGAAGAATGGCCATTGCCGTTGCCCTCAAAGGACAACGGCTCATCCTCAATCGGCGGGGCAAAACGGCTCAGGTAAGTCTGGACCACGCCATAGCCCAAGGCTGCTAACACCAGCAACCCTGGGATGAGGAAAATCCAGTTTCCCTGAAAGGAACGCCGCAGTTGTTCCGGCTGGGACAGCTCACTCACCTTGCGTTGTTTCGGGGCCTGGGAGAGAAAGGCCAAGTCATAGTCTCGGGGATTGTAAGGCGAGGGCTCAACGGTCTTGGAACTAATTAGGATGGTGTCCTTCTGAAGCTGGAAAAACAGCCCATCGCGATCAAACACATCCTGCACCCGCCCCAGCCCCGCAGCAGTTTGAGCGGTGAGCATCAGTAGCACCCGCTCCGAGTTCCAGGGGGAGAGAATTTCGCGAATGACACCGTCAGCATCGGGCAGGGTGCGAATTTCACTGCCCGTCTGTCGACCAGTGCGTTGGCGTTTCCAGCGGGATTTCAACCGAAAGCTTCCCGCTTCTAAGGCTTCAACGAAGGGGAAGCGCTGCTGGGTACCAATGGCAATCAAATGTTGGCTATCTCGCACCTCATCGGGCAATTGGCCAGCCTGGTAGACGCCCAGCTTGACCGAATCGGCACGGCTGAGACGACCTAGGCGTTCACTCAGTTCTAGAAGCAAGAGGATATCTTCAGACTGGGGATCATCGGGAACCACCACAGCAGTACGGGAGAGATCCTGGGGAGAGGCAAAGGGATAGCCAGCCTGGAGGCGTTCCAAATCGGGCAGCTTGACGCCAATCTCCCGATTAAAGTCAAATTCAGTTGTATGGTGAACCGTTCCCCAGAGGTGCTGATCCACAGCTCGGTTGCAAGAGCGCCGCTCGCGGGGGTCCATTTGGAACAACACTTGCAGTTTGGAATTGTGGCGGATCTTCTCTTCTGGCAGCTTAACCTTGAGCAGTTTTTGTCGTTCCCCCTCAATGGAATCCAGCTTTTTTCCGCCCAGGGGAAGGCCATCCAAACGCACCTCCAACAGGGACGTCAGGGGATTCATTTGGGGACCGTAACTGTAGCGCAAGGCCACTTCATTGCCGGGCAAAAAGCTATCGTCCGGTAAGGCCCGTAGGTCATATTCAATCGTTGGAGCCTCGGCACCGCGTACGGTGACATCACCGTAGGGGCGGTTGAGAAAGTCAGTTAATTCCTGAAGCTGGAAGTTGTCGCGATCGGGCAAATATCCCGGCCAATCCCGGGGCTCGGGAGAAGAGACTTCTGCCAGAGTTTCCACCAGAACTGTTTGGCCCGTAGCAATCTCCCGATCCTGCCCTTGCAGCAGTAGCTGAACCGCCTGGCCAGCAGCTTGGTTATTGGGACCACTGGCCACCAAAACCGCCTGGCCCTGCTCTCCATTGCCCAGCATTAACAGACCGGTTCCAGCATCAACGGTTTTGCCCTGTTCATCCTGCAGGGGACTGGCCAGGGGCAGGGGTAGCTGAACGCCGGAGAGATTGGGATGTTGGGCGGGCGGACCGATCACGATCAGCTTTTCGTCGAACTCTAGGTCATCGGGCGATCGCACCAAGCGAGTTTCCAGGGGCCGATAGCGGGCAAAGCGACCGAAGGAGGTTTGTAGTCGCGCCACCGCTGTCAGCCAGGCATCATCAATAATTTCAGGGACGAGATAGGCAATGCGATTGGGATCGAGACTCAGCTCATCAAAAATGGGATAGGGATACTGATTAAAATCTAAGGCCACCGGTTGGGGAGCAAAGTTAAACACCAGCTTGGAGTCCGGCAACACCTCCGTCCAGAGGGAGGGATCAAAGGGATCTTGGGTGCAGGTGGGGGAGTTATTTTGCAGGGCCGCGACAACGACTTCGTTGTAGTCCTGGAGCAGGTGGACGGGAATATCGTAGATGGCCGTGCCAATTTCCCCCTCGCGATTGTTTAGGGGAACCGTACCGACGCTGACGCCATTGATCAAAACGCTGAGATTGGAGCGGGTGGCATAGAGCGCTGGAGAATGGCGAAAGCGCAGCATGATCTGGGCCTTTTCCGTTTCCCAGTTGCGGGGTCGGGTGAAACGCAGGCGCGCTTCGTCGTAGATGCTGCGTAGCTGGAGCCGACTGCCCACAATGGGGCTGCGGTTGAATTCGAGAATATATTCGCCGGAGTCGAGGGACTGCACTGGCCCAACCTGGGGAGGCAAAGGCGGTAGTTCATCCTGCAACACCTGCTCACTTTCCTGAATGCGCTGCTCCAAAATTCGCGTATCCGCAGGTCGAGCCGGAGCCAGATTATCTTGGGCCAGACTTCTCGGAGCCAACCACAAACTGAGGAGCTGACTGTTTAAGCCCAGCATCAGTAAGGGGTAGCTCAGTTGCCAAAGATTTAATCTCCGAGACTCTCGCATGGGCAATCACCGAAAAGAGAAAGAAAGGAATCACAAAGCAGTCGGCCTAACAGCACAGTCGAGCCCTAGTAACGCTCCCAGCGAGGTTGAAACCCGCGTCGCCTCAGGAAGCTACGTCGCACCGTACGCTGGCGTTGCTCCAAGGAGGGCTCACTGGAAACGGCTGTGGCATGACTGCGAGCCTCAGCGGGTCTCAGCAACTGAGCCTGGGCGAACTGGCCCATCGCAGCCTTGGGCTTGTCCCGAGCCAGCATCAACTCCGCAAAGGTACGTCGAGCCTGGTAATCCTCGGGTCGCTGGCCCAGCAGTTGGCGATACAGCACCTCAGCCTCACCAAGGCGCTGCTGCTCAAAGCGAATCGCCGCCACCCCACCCAGGGCATCCAGCTGTGGCTTGCCTTCAGTCAGCTCCATAAGCGTTCCATAGCGTTGGGCACTGGCTTCTAGGTTGCCGCTACGCTGGTCAATATCAGCAAGTAAAAATTCAGTGCCGAGGTCAAGACTCTTCGTCGTCGCTTGGTAGGCCAGCAAACTGGCTTGGGCACCCGCCAGATCCGCCTGGGCTAGCTGAATCTGAGCCACACGGAACTGCAAGAAGCTCACCGGTTCCGGGTCCAGAAGCAGGGACTGAAGCGTTTGCAACAGTTCTGCGGGGGGCAAGTCAATGGGAACGAGGGCATTGGCGATCGCCCGGCGCTGCTGCAAATCTTCCGGCAAGGGATCAAGCACCGGCTGTAGCGTCGCCAAGGAAGCCAGCGGATCTTCATTCGCCTGGTGGGCTAGGGCCAACGCCAAACGCTGGTCAAAGGCCTCGCTCCCCTCCGCCGAGGGCAAGCCCTCTAGTAGTTCAATCGCCTGACTTGCTCGGTTCTGCTTCCCCAGGGCGGTTGCATAGGCAAGACTAGCAGAATGATTGAGCCTCCCCCCCTGGGCCAGGTAGCGCTCAAACAGAGGCAGCGCTAGATCAGTTTGCTCGCTGTAGGTATAGATTTGGGCGGCATTGACCAACAGCGTCGACTGCTGTTCGGCAGGGAGCACCGCAATGGGAGCCGCGCCATCGTCGCCCCGGCTCAGCAGTTGCTCATAGTCGGCGATCGCCCCCTCAAAGCGCTGTTGGTAACCCAACAAAGTCGCTCGCTGGGCCCGCAATTCCACATCATCGGGATAGGCCTCCAGAAGCCGATCCAAAGCCTCGATCCCTGGGGTCTGCCAATTCGGACGATAGCTGCCCAAAGTTCCCACTGCCCGCAACGCAGCTTCATTGCTGCCATCCTGCTCCAACACCGCGCCATAGGCCTGCCAAGCTTGCTCATCCTGCCCCGCCCGCTGATAGGCGATCGCCAATCCTAACTTGGCATCTAGTCCATCGGGCTCCTGTCGCAGCGCTGTTTGAAACGCATCAATGGC
>CALLPZ010000015.1 GCA_938015405.1 uncultured Pseudanabaenaceae cyanobacterium | reverse complement strand
GGCGAACGAAGGTGACGCAAGCTGTGTTCATGCGAGCTGTGGTTGATATCATTTCCATCCCTTTTCTAGCTCTATGTCTACTCTGATTGCTTTCGTCGTGGGGGTCGCCGTTGTTTTTGGTGGGGCGATGCTGGTGCAGTTCCTCCAAGGCGCAGCAGCTCGCAAGCAACGCAGACTTGAAGCGGGAGAGGAGCAGCCTGCCCCAGTGGTCCCGCTGGAAGACTTAACTGATGAGATTCATAGCCTGTTGGAGCAGGGGCAGAATATTGCTGCGCTGAAACTGGTTCGGACTCATACGGGATGGGGACTGAAAGCCTCTAAAGCCTATGTGGAAGATTTGCAGAGAGAGGCTGCTGGGCAAGCAGGTGCGGCGATCGCTGCCCCTTCTAAGCCCACTCTATTTGCCCCCAAAGACTGGCAGCCTCAGATGATTGAGCTGCTGGAGCAAGGTAAGAAAATCCCTGCGATTAAGCTAACTCGCGAGAAGACGGGGCTGGACCTCAAGGGTGCAAAAGCCTATGTGGAAGATCAGCAGCGCCGTTTGCAGGAGCAGAAAAAGGCGGATGCTCTGAGGCCTAACCCACGTCCGGAGCTCTCGCAAGACTGGCAAGCGGCAATACTAGAGTTGCTAGAGCAAGATCAAAAAATTCTTGCAATTAAGCTGACTCGCGAAAAGACGGGGCTGGGCTTAAAGGAAGCCAAGGAATATGTGGATGAGCAGCAGCGTTGTCTAGAGAAGCAAAAAGCGGTTGATGCTCTGGGCCAGCAAAAGGCGGCTGATGTTCAAGCCATGGCTGTTGCCTCTCTGGTAGATCCTAAAATTACCTCTCACTTAGGGCTGACAGACTACATGGAAGATTGCTTTCGCCAGGACCAGAAGTTGTTGGCCATCCAGGAAATGATCAAGTTCACTGGCGTTAGCCAGACTTCAGCAACAATCCAAGTCAATGTTTGGTGGAAGAAGTGGACTGAGGAAGGCTTGGCTCCGAACTATCAGCCAAGGTTGTACAACCAGCCTGGCTACGCTGCTGAGGGGAAGGGCTATGACCAGGAAGAGGCGTTGCGGGACGCGCTGCGGGAGCTTCTGGCCAAAGGGCAAAAGATTGAGGCGATTAAGCAAACGAGGCGTCATTTTGGGATGCCTCTCAAAGAGGCTAAGGAATACGTGGAGGCGATACCTTCGGAAACCTGAGTTCGACAAACAGCAAGGCTGAGTTAGGCCTAACGCTGGGAGCTAAACCTCCCAGCTAAAAGCTCACGTCCGTTGTAACGGACTCAACAGCTGATTAAGGCTTTTCCGCTCAGACGATTAGGCGTACTATCTTCCATCGCAACAGTCTGCTAAGAAGGGAATGACCTCTGCAACCTCTTGCGATGACTAGTCCCACGCCAAAGCAAATTCTCGAAACGCTGCTGCCCCATCTCAAGGTCGCAGCCGCCTATGCCAAGGAAATCCAGTCACGCATTGCAGCCCAGCCCGAGAAGGACAGCGACAATATTTTCGTCTCAGCCCTGACGGATGCGGATCTGTCGGTACAGACCTTTGTGGAAGTGGTAATGCTGGGTCAGTTTCCCACGGTACGCTTCTATGGTGAGGAGCATGAAAAGTCTTACAACACCAAGTATTTTCGCTCGATTGAGCTTGGTCCCCAGAATGATTATCTGGTCACCCTAGATCCCATTGATGGCACCCGTTTTTATCTGGATGGCCATGACAATTACCAGGTGATGCTGAATGTCTTAAATGCAGATGGCTTTGAAGCGGCGCTAGTGATTCGGCCAGTCTATGACCACTACTTTTATGCAATCCGAGGTGAGGGCGTATTTGCTGGAACTTTGAGCGATGCGATGGAAGACTGTCAGCCCTTGCGGATTGAGACGCCGGAGAAGCAGATTTACTTGGGCGGTGGCGCTGCTCAGATGAAGGCGCAACTCACGGACAAATACAAGGTGATTGACATCCATGCCGATTATTCGGCAGAGGTACAGGTGCCCAGCACGGCAAGCTTTCTGATGGGGGAGCTTAGCGGTGCAGTCTTGATGGGGGCGCAGTTTATTGATGGTGCTGCCTTTGCCTTTATGGCCCAGGAAGCGGGGGGCGTTGTCACGCAAATTGATGGCTCGCCGCTACCAGCCCTAAGCGATTGCGAGGGCTATCGCTGGCCGCCGCTGGCCTTTGGTGTAACGGCTGAGGTGCATGGGGATTTGATAGCGGCGGCGAAGGCCACGGGTACGGTTGAGCGACGATAGCGCTCTGGCAAAATTCCACTTTGGGTAGGTGCAAGGGCAACTTTTACAGGACAGCGCCTACCTGAGAACAAGCTCGTACCGGGATGAATTCAGGCACAAAAAAAGCTGCCTACTGCAGCCGTCGGGTCACGCGAATGTCATATTCGGAAACGTTGGGGTAGTCGGTGGTGGCACAGTGGCGAGCGATCGCGTCAAGGGTGCGCTTGGTATCGGCATCAATTTCGTAGCGCACACTGTGGAGACGAGCATCACTGGATTGGGGGTCTTCGTATTCTTTCATGTCTACGAAGACTTCGTATGTATAAACCATTGTCGGGGTGACCTGAATGAAGGATGGGTCCGCTCCTAGCGTAAATCCGTCGCAAGGAACGACGCAGGCAGTCAGTGCCAGATGTTGCAAAGCTCAAGATTTAGCTTTGAATCTTTAGGGAAATTAGTGAGGCTACAACCGTGAATGGGCCTGGATAAATCCTGATTTATCTCACCTCCAGATGCATTTGCTCAAGCCGGGGGTGAAACTCGATAGACCACTGGTCCTGGTCCCTCGACGCTATTGCCTATAAGGGGAGCGAAGGTGAGTTCAATGCCCGCCTCACTACAACGCTGCTGAAAGCAAACGAGGTGGTCGGCCTCAGCCACGTAGCGTTCAACCTTGGCCAAGCCATAGGTTCCATCTGGCTCTTCCTTCGCCAACAGCAGGGAAAACGCCATCTCAGGGTGCTGAAACATCAGAGAGAAGTAGTGGTCGTAGCCCACGATCGCCACACGTTTTGCTTGGTCATCTGCAAGAGTTTGGCCGATAATCTGCGCTTGACCACCATCGTAGAGGCGATCGTAAACGGTGCGATCGCTGGTCCACTGACTCGCCAGCCAAATGTTCTGCCGACTGATGTAGGCATCTGAGGGAATCATGGGCTTCGAATAGTTGTACAAGCAGGCGTACAGCAAAACCCCAAGGCTAGCCCAACGCCAAAGCCGAAGCTTCCAGGGCTGAGCTTGATATTGCTGTAAAAATAGGGCAACAGAGAGGCCCAGACAAACAATCACTGGCGTAAAAAACCGGGCCTTCCAGGGGGACCATCCCAACTTGTAACTAATCGCCAAGGTTACCCCGATCGCCACCATCGCCATTGCCCGCGCCAAGCCTCGCCCTCTGACGAGGCACCAACCCACAGCTGGAAAAACTAACAGCAGGCTAACTGGCCCAAACCAAGAGGTGTCTTCTTGGGGTTGCCAGAGAATTGTGAAAGGTTTGAGGGCTAGACGGGAGAACCCAGCTTGCCCCCAAAGGGGCTCAAAGAGGCTGTCATAGAGCCATTGCAAACCATCGGTCAGCGGTGCCCCAAAGCTAGACTTCCACAGTTGATTGATAGGGTCTAACAGATGAATCGCTTGGAAGCCGTAGCGGGTTAAGTTGGCGATCGCGCCCAGTAGGCCATCGTTATTTTGGTTATTGAGGGCAAAGATGGGGGGACCTAGCAACGCGCCAAACTGCTGGTAGTTAAAGGCAAAGAGCCAGACTTGGAGAAGCACAAGGGCCGGAAATAAGCAGAGGGAAATGGCCCACCCATGGCGCAATAAAACATCTAGCAATGTCATCACCAGCCCCTTCTGAACGACCAATGCCAGCCAGACTAAGACAAAGAAGAAAGCGAATAGGACAAAGGAGGTTTTGACAGCAACTCCAAAGCAAAGAGTGAGGCCTAAAGCCAATAGAGATTCGAGGGAGGGTCGGCCTAGGCAGCGATCGCCCCAAAGCACACAGCCCAAAGCCACAGCTGCAAAGACAATATCGTTTTTAGTTCCAGTTGCTTGGTAAACAATTTCGGGCAGGCAGACTAGGACAATGGCAGTGGTAGTAGCAATGGCCTGGCTAACTCTGGGCCTGACGATGCCATAGGTGCCAAATAAAATAACAAGATAGGAGAGCCAGCTAAACAGCCCTAGACCATAGTCCAAGCGAAATCGCAAAAACAGGTGGTAGAGAATATCTGAGCCCACCGGAAAGGCAACCTGGGGAGAGATGCTGAAGGT
>CALLPZ010000014.1 GCA_938015405.1 uncultured Pseudanabaenaceae cyanobacterium | reverse complement strand
GGCGATCGCACCTCGACCGGGTTGGACTGCCAGCGAATCCAGACCTCCTGCAAAATATCCTCCGCATCGCTCACGCTGCCCAGCATGCGATAGGCAATGGCGAACAGCAGGGGCCGATATTGGTTAAAGATTTCTAGGCTGTCCATGGTCTACCACTGGGTTGCTAAAGCCATCAGTTGTTGTTGGGCTGATTCAAAGTTCTCCTGGCGGATGGCATCATCCATCAATTGGTCAGGCACTGGAATAACCGTGATGTCAGTGATACCGATGAAATTGAGCAGCGATCGCAAATAGGGATCGCAAAAATTCAGGTCACCCAAGGGAGTCCCCACCACAAAGTTGCCAGCGCTAGGCGTGATTATCACTGCCTTCTTGCCCGTGACTAAACCTTGGAACTGTTGGGTTTCAGGATTGAAGGCAAAGGTGCGGTTAATGCGCACCACGTTATCGATATAGACCTTGAGGGTTCCAGGGACTGAGAAGTTGTACATGGGAACGCCCAGGACGAGGCGATCGGCACTGAGTAATTCTTCAATCAGTGTTTCGGATTGTTGGAGGGCCACTTCCATCGCTGGCGTTCTATCTTTCGGTGGCATGTAGTTGGCCTGGGTCCACAGGGCTGTGGGATGGCTGGGTGGGTTTTGGCCCACATCGCGGCTGATGACCTTTGCCTCGGCTTGGTGGGTTTGCCAACTGTTGATAAAAGCCTGGCTTAGGCGACGGGAGACTGAGCCATCATGGCGCACGCTGGATTGAACGTTGAGCAGTTTCATGGGGTCTTAGGGAGTGAACTACCCTTAAGACGATCTGAGCGCCCTGACTGTGACAAAACAGCGGAACAAACCACTGGGCTTGGAGTTCAAGTCTTGTCTGCGAAGCCGTTGATGTTTGGTTGCCCGGCCCTGCAATCTCGATCGCAAAAGCCCAGGTCGAACTTCGACCTGGGCCTTTGCGGTTTGGATATTCTGCGGTGAAGGATGTCTTCACCCATCGATTTCTCAATTTATCCCGGCCCATCCATCAAGGTCCACCAGCCTAGGCTAGGGCCAACGAAGCGAATTACGACCCAGGCAAATGCCATGATGCCGATGCCATACCAGGCACCTTGGGTCGTGATGTTAAGGAATTGCTCAGACTGCTTTTTGGTAATGGGCAAGCCCTTGATGAAGTAATCCTTATCGGGGTTGCCGTAACTTTCACCGAGGTTTTCCTGGCGTCGCTTTGATTCACCCATGGGTTTGAAAGAAAATGATCATGGAACTCGGAGCTTGACCAGACTTCCAGGCTTCAGACATCGCATGCCAGAAACAAGGGAGCCCTATAGCCCCTTGAGGAGCTTTTTGGTTTCGTCTAGTCTCTCACGGTTACCTTCCTCTTTGAAGATGCTTTCGGCGCGGCGTAGGGCTGCTTTGGCTTCTTTTTTGCGATTGCGGGACCGTAATGCAAGGCCGAGGTTGAAGTGAGCGTCGCCATTGCGGGGGGATCTTTTCAGGATGTCTTCGTAAATTACGATGGCGCTTTCATAGTCTGAATTGCCCATGTGTATTTTGGCGATGCGAGAGCGAGCTTCGTCGTAGTTGGGGCGAAGGGAGATGGCTTGACTGTAGGCCTTGAGAGCTTTGTCCTCTTTCCCTAGGGTTTGGTAGACCTCACCCAGCTTGAGGAAAATGAAGGGATTCTTGGATTCGATCTTGGAGGCTCGCTCCAGGGCAGCAACGCCTTCAGAAGGGCGATTGAGGCCCAGAAGGGCAACAGCTTTGCTGACCTGGATACTGGCATTTTGGGGGGCAAATTGCTCTGCCTGTTTCAGGATCTTGAGGGCCTCGCTGTACTTGCGCTGTTGGATGCGCATGGTGCCGATGGCTTCATAGGGACGCCAGTCGCGGGGCTGTAGGGCTCTGTATTGTTCGTAGACCGCGATCGCGACATCGAATTCGCCGGAGCGGCGCAGAACGGTGCCGAGGCCGATGTAGGCTGACTTTTTCTTGCTATCCTGCTGGATCGCCCGACGGTAGGCCTGGGCTGCGCCTTTGTAGTCTTCGAGATTGGCGAGGGCGTAGGCCAGGCCGGTGTGGAAATCGGCGTTGTTTTGCTCAAGGGAAACGGCTTGGCGAAAGGCCTGGGCCGAGGCACTGAAATCGCTACGTTGGGCTTGGACGTAGCCGAGGCCGGAGTAAAGGCGGGCGTTGTCTGGTTCTAAGGGAATGGCTTCTTGGTAGGCTGCTGCGGCCTGGTCAAAGCGCTTGGCTTTGATGGCATTGGCGGCCTGGTCGAGGAGGTCGTTGAGGCGATCGCGGTTAATGGATGCTGGCACGGGGCCCGGCGGAGCGACGACCTTGATTTTTCCCGTGGACTGGGCCAAGGCCAGGCTGGGGGCCAGGGAGGCAACCAAGCCGGCGAGAAGCCCCGCACAGCAGGTTTGTTTGAGGGTCGTCAAAGTAGATAGGGAACGAGACACAGTGGTGAATTTTCCTTGGGGTAACGCGATCGCTGAGCCAGATTAGTCCTGCGAATCGTCCAATTCTGCAGTGACCTAATCAACCTCCGTTAGACGACTTCTTGAAGGGGGGAGTTCCCGCTCGGGCTGAACCCTCTGAACGTCAAGACATGTCCCGGGTTGCTCCAGTGCTCCAGGCATTCTCCATTCGCCTGGAGCACTGGGCCGGATAATCTCCGCCAGTTCATTGAGTTCAGGCAGAGCCAGATGATCTTGGTGGTCGTGCAACTGTAAGCCCCATTGGGCTGTAAGTTACGCTGCCAATCAATTGTCTGCCCTAGAAGCTTCAGACCAACAGCCTGAGCTTGATCTTACCCGATGGTCTTCCTGGGTAAATTGGGGGACTAGCCCTATTTAAATGTGGGTCTGCTTCCCCTGGCCATCATCTCCGCAGAGGATTTGAATGCAGGCTTTGGCCTCTCTACAGGTCCATCGTGCAGGCCTGCAAAATATGCCCATGGAATTGAATTGGGATGGCAGAATTAAGGCTGTCTGCCTAGGGGATGTTTGCAAAATTAGCTGAAACTCAACTTTGAGATTTTGAGTGACCTCTCTCGGTTGATTTGAGCTTGAACCCCACAGTTCTGTGGCAGCTTTAGCTGCCTTTCAAACATCCTCTAAGACTTGAAATAGGCACTGTGCCCTTACAAATCCTGACGGCTGAACCCTAAATACTCTGTGGACTTAAGCCTCTGTGCCCCTACAGTTCACTTTCGGAGTCGAGGGCATTCCATCGGATTGGAGCCCAGCTGCTGTGAACAGGCCTGCTTTGGATTTTTTCTCTCAGGACATAACCCCCATGATTAACACCACCACTGACTTTCTTCAGGGCTACGAAATTAAGCAGTACCTGGGCACTACCACGGCTGAAGTGGTGTATGGCACGAATGCTCTCCGGGACTTTATGGCAGGTCTCAGGGATGTGTTTGGTGGCCGGACTGCCAGCTACGAAAAGGTGTTTGAAAAGGGGCAAAAGGAAGCTCTGAAGGAGCTTGAGGATCGGGCTGCCCGTAAGGGAGCTGATGCCGTGATCGGGGTTCAGATCAATACGGATTCAATCAATATCGATAACGAAGGGGTGCTGTTTTTGATTACGGCGACGGGCACTGCAGTCACTTTGAAGTAGGTCGGCGGGCATTTGCGGTTGGCTTCTCTCTTGTTGAGGTCCTAGGCAGCGGCAGCATTGCCTAAACAATAGGTGTTTAAGACCTTTTGGATGGCTGTGGAACGGATCGGCTTGGGCAGGAAAATGGTTGAGCCTGCAACCTTGAGCCTGACCCGATCAATGATGCTGTCGCTGCTGGTCAAAATGATGATGGGAATGTCGCGTAACTCCTGCACCCGGCGGATTTGAGCGCAAAGCTCATAGCCGCTAACGATGGGCATGACCAAATCGAGGAAAATCAGGCTTGGCTTGGTTTCGAGGATTCGCTGGAGGCCTGAGAGAGAATCTTGGACGGCGTCATAGCGATAACCCGAGGCGGAGACGATTTTGCCGAGTTGTCGGCAGACCATCTCACTGTCGTCAATGCAGAGGACCAGGGGCTGAGTTGTATCGTTGGCTGAGCAGGAGTTTTGCCCCAGTATTGCTCCTCCCCCCAGGGGCTGGGGCAGCTGGGCGAACTTGATTAAGCAACGTCTTTCGTAGCTCACCAGGGTTTGGCTGAGACTTAGCAGATTTTGATTCATCAGCGCTGCCAGTTCTCGCAGGGAGCGTTGGCCTTGGAGGCATTGCTCTAGGTTGCGGTAACTGATTCCTGAGACGAGGGCTTTGAGTGGCTCCGGCTGGTAGAGATAGGGGGCCAGCATGGGGGAATAGTTGGACAATTCTGCATTGCGCCAAGCGCTCCAGCGATGGCCAACGGCCAGAGCAATTTCACTAGGAGCAAAGAATTTGAGTGGTTGTTCTAGCTTGAAGGTTTTGGAGTCGAGCTGAGGCACCTCGCCGATGGCGTAGATTCTCTGAACGAGCTCAAACATCACTTCGATGAGGTTTTCACGGGCGATCGCCACAGCGGTTTCCCGCGAGATATCACCTTGGCTCACCATCCCTTTCAAAGTTTCGTATTCCCAGACGGGCATGGTGGAGTTGAATCCCTGCTGGGGAGACTGGGCCCTGGCTGGAACCGCTGGAGTCCCCTGGCTGGTGTGGCTTCCCAACAGCCGTCGCCAACGCCGGAGTCGGTGATTGCCTGCCCAAGCCCAGACGAGTCGACCATGCCTAAAGGTGAGCCCCCAGGGAGCAGCTTGGCTCCAATGCAGATAGAGGTTGCCATTGAACTGGGCTTGGGAGGCTTGGCGAATGGGGTGCAATAACCAATTCAGTTCGGGCTGGGGAGACGCCTGTGAGGACGAATTTTCCAGATCTCTGATGCTGCTGCTCATAAAAAAATAAGTGAAGGGCCATGGAGGGAGCAGAGGGGAGAGCTCCTTGCTGACAAAGTGGCTTAAAAGTAAATAGTTGAACTGAGGCTCTGGGAACCGAAGAGATCTGGCTAGAGAGGTTCTGACTGAATTGAGCGATTCAACCTGCTCTCGTTCCTCAAGGATGGAATTTCCCCCTGAGAAGTGAATCGCTAGATCTCAGGAAGCGTTAGAGGCTCGACCTCCGGGCTTATACGGCTTTGGCTGTGGGCAGGACTACGCGGTCTAGCGGGGTCGGGATGGGTTTTCCATGCCTAAAGCAGCCGAAAGGGAGCGATCGCCTCGACCTATCGTCTCCAAAGCGCCTAATACGGGCGAGCTGAAAATCTTAAGAGATTACCTAGAGATTCTGGCCCTATCAGCCATTCGCAATAGCTTGATGGGGTGTGCCTGCCTTTCGTGAGGTTGCCCTGGCATGATGCTGCTCTACTCTTCAGGCTGAAACTCCAGGCGGGGCCAAACCTTTAGGGGGCATGGCTTAGGCCTGGCTACCTGGAGAAGGACTGTAGAGCGCCGTTCTCTAGTCTTCCTCTTGTGATGAAATACCTGCGAAAGCGTGATTGGCTCTACCTCAGCTTGCTGGCATTTAGTGTCAGTTGTGGTCTGAGCTTGGCCGCTGAACGCTCTACCCGAGATTGGTTGCTGGCCGGTGCGACGGCGATACCCGCGAGTTGGGCAGCTGTGGGCCTCAGTCGTCAGCCCAGCTCTGGGAGAAATGCTGCTTCGGGGTCATTGCGAGGAGATTCAACCACAGCAGCTGAAACTGCGATCTTTTGGGACTACGAAAATGTCCGAGAGTCGGCCAAGAACATGGGCTCGAAAAATACGCCCGTCGCCGAGTCCATCGTTGAGTACTCCAAATCCCAGGGGCATCTGCGGGTCAAGGCTGTTTATGCCAACTGGCGTCGAGAGAATGAATCCGTTGCTAAGACGCTGTACAGCATGGGATTTGAGCCGATTCATATCTCGTTGCGTAAGGCGAATAGTGTGGATGTCAAATTGGCGGTGGATTGTTTGACAGCGGCCTATCAGTACCCCAACATCAAAAATTTCATCATTGTTACGGCCGACAAAGACTTTATTCCCTTAGCCAATGCGCTGAAGTCTTTGGAGCGGCGGGTGACCCTTGTGGGCCGGGCTGAAACGGCCAGTGATGAATTGATTATGAGTGCGGATCAATTCATTTCCTTGGAAGAGCTACCGAACACCATTGCCTTGCTCAATGGTGAGCCGAGTTTGCCTGCCACGGTTTCTAGCAGCGTGCCCAAGCCAAAGCTAAAAGCTGCCCGGCCGGTCAAACTGTTGGATTATGAGATTGCCTTGGAATGCTTGCTGGAGACGATTGACTGTGCCCAGAACCGGGGCAGCAGTACTCGTTTTGCACCGATTGATATTCTGATGCGGGCGAGTGAAACCTGCACTTATCAGGGGGCAAGTTCTATTCGTAAGCCCTCGAATGGTGTCAATGGAAATGGGCGAAAAACCTTTGAGACGTTTTCGGAATTTGTTGCTCAAGCGGAGGCGGATGGCAAGGTTCATCAGCGCGAGGTCGATGGATTTAAAGAGCTATTTCTAGATAGCGATGAGGATGTTCCGATGGAGGCTGAGGGGGGAGAGGAAGCAGCAGTACCTGCCGAAACTCAGCGTTGCCTGTTGGAGCGTCAGGATTGGGTGACGATGGTTGGATTAATTCATCAGGCCTTAGAGGAAGGACATCCTGGTCCAACCTATGGGCGCTTCAAGATTTTCTTGGCATATGTGCGTGCGGCAGCTCGGGATGGGAAGTTGCCGAATAATTTCAGTGTGCTGCGCAATGGCGTGAGTCAGCTCGCGGAGGTTGGTCTTTTGGTGCGCCAAGATGATGCGAGCTACCGTTTGGCAGAAGATTGGGAGGTGAATCAGGAGCAGTATTTGGACCAATTGCTTTGATGAACTTCGGACTTTTGGGGGCGGAGCGTGAGCTGCTGAATGGCCACCGCGATGTCTTTTTTTGAGCTGGGTTTGGGCTTTCATTTGGGTGGATAGGCGATCGCAACGGATGACTGTTTCCCAGACTATTCAGGCGATTTGGAGATGGGGATCGTTGCCTCGCTTCTAACCAGCGGCCGTCGAATGGCGCTGTATAGTTGTGTGAACGGCGTCATCCTTAAGAAACTGTGAAAGCAATTAACCTGCTCGGCTCCACTGGCTCGATTGGAACCCAAACCCTTGATATCGTCCAGCAGTATCCCGAACAGTTTCGGGTGGTTGCCATGGCGGCGGGACGCAACATTGAGTTGGTGGCGAAACAGGTGCGGCAGTTTAAGCCGGAGATGGTGGCGATCGCCAATCCCGAGCAGTTGCCAGAGCTGAA
>CALLPZ010000013.1 GCA_938015405.1 uncultured Pseudanabaenaceae cyanobacterium | reverse complement strand
AAGAAAATAACCGAAGGCCAGCTCAAAGGCGGGCGAGGATTCGGAGTTTCGGGGGCCATGCGAGGCGGCCGTTTCTTTTCAGCAGCAGGGGGCATGAGATTGGTGGCTGTCATGGAAAAAAATATCCGTGAATTTCTCTTGGGTGAAAAGGCCGGGCCAATAGCTCAGCACTCTCAAATCCCAGAACGAGCTTGCGAACGATAAAAACTGGTAAGTCTAATTAGGCAGGTCACCGTGCCATTAAAGACATCCTTGACCCTTGCTAAGATGGAAACCACATTTGCAAGTGCCGCTTACATATACGACTATAGCAACACAAAACTCAATCTGCAAGTAGCACTTACATTAAGCCAGCCGTCCACTACAGTGATGCTTGCATATCAGGCGGTTTGCTCCGCGCCATTGCCCTGCTCGCATCGGTTTCTCCGGCCTTCTAGTTCATGCCCAAACGCTCTCCCGCCCGTAAAAAACTTATAGATGCGGCCCTGGAACTCTTCTCTAGCCAAGGCGTAACCGAAACCACAACGCGCCAAATAGCCGAACGCGCAGGGGTAAACGAAGTCACAATATTTCGTCAGTTTGGCAACAAGCATGGCTTAATGCTCGCGGCGATCGAAGAGACAGAAGTCTTCAGTAGCGTTGGCGAATCTCTCTTAAAGCAAGCGCGAGAGGTCAGCGGCTTAGACCAAGCCCTACGGGACTATGCGGATGGTCGCCTAGAAGCGCTGGAATCCATGCCAGATTTTGTTCGTTCCTTAGTTGGCGAGTCGGGTCAATATGCGCCAGAACACCGCCAGGCCATTGGTCGCGAGCTAACCCAGGCCAATCGTTTTGTCGCCCAATATTTAGACGCCGCAATTCAACGGGGGCAGCTAAAGACAACACTCTCGGCAGAAAACATTGCCAGTCTGCTCAATAGCCTGATCCTGGGCTACGCCGTACTGGAATTCACCAGCGGGTTTCATCTGCTGTGGCGCGATCGCCAGGACTTCTTGAACAATCTCGTCGGCCTATTCCTACGCGGCGCAGTGCAAAGCCCCTCCAGCGAAGTCTATGCCGCAAATAACCAAACCGTCACCGTCAGCATCCAGCCTGAAATTATTGAAGATCTGCCAGCTCCTCTAGTCCACGATCTTCTACGTCAGGGCAAAGAGCGAGGCCAGCAAGACTATGCCCTCATGTATGTCCTCTTTGGGGCAGGCCTATCTCCCCAAGAGGTTGCATCCCTGGAACGGCAGCATCATAGTTGCGATCGCACGCAGCAACTCCTACGCATCCCCACCACCCTGGATAACAACCCCACACCCCGCATGGTCCCCATCAATCAATGGATCTTGGGTAAACGCTATGGCTCCTATCAGAAGAACCCCCTGACTCAATGGCTCAGAAACCGCAAAGACGAGAGTCCCTCTCTGTTTGTCAATGAAGCAGATAATCCCCTTACTGCAGAGGCGATCGCTGAACGCTGGCAGGCCTGCACCCGCAAGTTTGGCAGTGACCTCACCATCCAGCAGGCCCAACAGACCTGGCGGGTAGACATGCTGGTGCGGGGAATGTCCTTGGATAATCTCAGTCTCATTACAGGGGTGGGCTCCACGGAACTAACGCCTTACGTCGAACGAGCCCGGGTCAAAAAAGCCTTGGACCAAGCCGTCCAGCTAGATCAGAAACGTCCTGGAGATGTGAGTAACAGCGGTGACTAAGACTCAACCTGAGTGCGATCGCTCTGCAAAGGACTCCTCGCCTGCATTGGGATAAATATTAAATATCAATCTCCCAAAAACCAGAGCAACCCTCCTCTAAAGCAAGCTCCCCCCGCCTGTATGTAATTTGTCACACTCAGAACGAAATTTAATTGAGCAAAGACGGCCAACCAGTCGGAGGCTTAGGCTTAGCTCCAGGATTATTGACAGGAGCAGGAGGCGTCACGCTTGCAGCAGGAGGCCTGGATGGAATCGCCTCATGGAAATCCAAGACCAATCGCATATTTTCCAGGGCTAAGTTTCGCAAATCCTGGCTTAGGGGCACCACACTCTCGTCTCCAAACCAGCGATCAAAAATCGCCAAATCCTCCGCCTCGCCACTAACCACGCCCTGCATAAAGTTGGCAATGGAGTAGTTAACGCTGTTGAGCAAGGCCGAATTATTCTCAGGCACCATGCAAGCGACACCTTCACGGGAATAGGGATAGCCCGCGATTTCAAACTGAGAGGCAAAGACATTCTTGTCTAACCAAGCCTCAAGAAAAATGCCATCTGCGGCCACTGCATCAACTTTGCCATTTTGCAGGGCTAGGTAAGTTTCGGCTCGCTTGTCAAAGAGCACCACAGTAGCCTGGGGCTGCACCCGCCGAACCGCAGCTTCGTTTGTAGTGCCAGGCATAGCGGCCACACGCTTACCAAGCAAGGAGTCTGGCTCACCAGAAATGCCGCTGTCCTGACGCACGAGGAGGCGTGTTCCTGTCACACCGTAGCTGAGGGAGAAATCAACTTGGCGATCGCGTTTCCAGGTAAAGCTGCTGGCATCACAAATAATATCGACCCTGCCCCGGGTAATGAACGGAATACGCTCATCAGACTCCACGGTGGTGATCTCCAGCTTGATCTCTCGCCCCAGCTCAGCGGATAGCTCTCGATGAATGCGGCGCAACATATCCACGGAGTAGCCAAAGGCCTGGCCGCGATCGTCCACAAAGGCAAAGGGCTTAGCCGTACGGTTGGTTCCTGCTCGCAAAACCCCGGTGCGGGAAACTCTCTCCATCACCGTCTCGGCCAAGGTCACTGGAGTCACAGCTCCAATCCCCACCACAGACAAAGCCACCGCAAATCCAAAGGCCTTGAGCATGTCTTCTAATTAGTCTCACTCACTCTCCTTTGACCATAGAACAAAGGTGGAACTAGCTCCAGAAATGGGACATACAGGCAGCAATTAGCAACATTAGAGCGATTTGGCACAAGCTCTCGGCGGGAGGCTTTATTAACACTCTCCAAAGATCCACCCAACAGAAAGGGGAAGAGCCCATTAGCTCTCCCCCTCATCAAAGCTCCAAAGGCGATGCCTCAAATAACCGGCACAAATGCCTTAAGCGATGGGCTAAGCCCAGCTCAACTTAAAACCCCATGTCATCACACATCAGGGTATCTCGCGTTTTGTTGCCCGTAGTGGGATTCGTCCCCTCAGCCAATTCGCATAGGCCTTTGAGCACCTGGCCTTCTAGCAACACATCGGTAAAGTCAGCCCCATTGATGATTACGTTATCGAACACGGTGTTCATGGCATAGGCACCGGTCAAGTCAGCATTGGTCAAATTCGCCCGGTTCATCAGGGCAGAATCCAACGTCGCCTCTCGCAGGTTGGCTCCAGTGAGGTTGGAGTCATCCATGCGGGCACCAAACAGGTTGGCATTTTCAAAATTAGTCCCAGTCAAGTCAGAACGCCGCAGCTTGGCCATACTGAAGTTAGACCCCGCAAAGTCATCATTGGGGAAATCCTGACCGTCCATAATGGCGCGGCTGTAGTTATAGGCCAGAGCCGGAGCCGGAAATGCCAATGCAGCACCTAGGCTCAGCATCAATCCACTGGTCAGCATTAGCGCTAATCCCACAGCGACCCCTGCTTTTGCCAATTCTCCTCGGGCCTGTCTGAGGGCGATCGCAATTTTAGAGGTCAAAAGAGTCAGCATGGGATGGGACGCAGTGAACGGTATGCTCTATCTAGCTTAACGGCTATGGCTATACCCCGAAAGCATGAACGATTAGGGAAAGCCGCCTGCTCCAGCTCAAAACACTTCAGGGAGCAACGCCGTTCAGGCTCTAGATCGCGTAGCAACCGTCCGCAGGAACCGTCATGGCTCGCCAGCCCCCCCGCTCCAAGCCCGCTCCCACCGGTCCACCCAAGGGAAAATCGGCCCATCTCATCATTGGCGAGCTGGGAGAAGACCTCGTCACCGATTGGGTCAAAGGTAAAGGCGGCACAGTGCTTGCCACGCGTTGGCAATGCGTCACGGGAGAGCTGGATATTGTGGCTCAGCTACCTCAAGGATTTGAAGATGCGACAGAGTCACTAATTGCCTTCATTGAGGTAAAAACCCGTCGCAGAGGCACCTGGGATGAGGGAGGTCTGCTCGCCATAACACCTCAAAAGCAAAACAAGCTCTGGCGAACAGCACAGTTTTTCCTTAAAAAGCATCCCCAGTTCAGGAGCATGCCCTGTCGCTTTGACGTAGCCCTGGTGCAATGCCAAGGAAAGCCCGCGAAGCCGAAGCGCAACAGAGCAGCTCAGCTCAGCATTGACGACCTAAGTCAATCCTCTCTCTCGCCTAGCTCCAGCTCAGAAGAACAAAAAAGACTGCCTCCCCAAGGAAAGCAGCCTATCAAGCTGGGCGAAACGGTAATAAGAGGTGAATACCATCTCGCGCTTCAGCAGTATTTAGTAGATGCATTCACGCTGTAGGGCGGCCCTAGAACGCAGGGAAAGAGGTGAAAAGAATCCGCTGCGCCAAGGCATCCTAGCAGTCAAAAAACTTAAGTCTCTAACCGTTCCAAGAGGAAAGATTAGCGGACTAAGACAGAGTCTCGGGGCAATAACCCAAGCCCTTAACGAACTGGCGACGAAACTCCTTGATTTCCTTACAGTCAGGACGGCCATGGGAAACGATGGCGACCTGATGAAAGCGCATGACTTCCACAGGGGAATAGCCCACTTCCAAGGATTGCAAAGCACGCTGAAGGCGAGCGCTAGGCTTCACGGGGCCACCCATTTCCTGAAGATAGGCGCGGAAATCACCCTCTTCTGTGATTGAGAGGGGATAGCGGAATTTAACCTGCACAATCCAACCATCAATTTGGTGAACCACCGTAATGGTTTGCAGAGGCCAATAGGGATGATTGCTGAGATACTCGACGACCCGCAAGGTCAGGCTGGAGTTCGAGAAAAAGTACAAGTAAGTCATAACCGTGAATTCACCTCTTCAGCAATGAGACGCTGCGACGGATGCCGTGATATCTCAGACGTCATTGAAAACATTATGGTTTGCTAGAATTTGCTGCGGGGAAGGAAAACAGCAAATTTACATAGATCAGCCCTTTGTGAATTTCATTTACCCAGATGATTCAGAGTTTATAGAGCGAATTAGCAGACTTATGGCCTCCAGAACGCGTAAGCAGTTCGGTCAGCACTGGCTTAAAAGCCCAGAAATTTTGCGACAGATTGTAGTTGCAGCAAGGCTTTCAAAGGAAGACAGAATTTTAGAGATTGGGCCTGGCCAGGGGGTACTGACAGAGGAACTACTGAAGCCTACGCAAAAGGTCTTATCGGTAGAGATTGACCGCGATCTTTGCCAGTTATTACGCAAGCGGTTTCAAGGACATCCTCGCTTCGTGTTGCAAGAGGCTGACTTCCTCTCCCTACGCTTTCCTGAAGAAATCGAGCCTACCTTTGGCGAACCGCCTCCCAATAAAGTGGTGGCCAACATTCCCTACAACATCACAGGCCCCATCCTGGAACGTCTCCTGGGCAAAATTGCAGCCCCTCGGCCAAATAGCTTTGACAGCATTGTCTTACTCGTCCAAAAAGAGGTCGCCCAGCGAATTTGTGCCAAGCCCGGGAGCAAGGCCTTTGGTGCCCTAAGCCTCCGTGTGCAATATCTCGCCCAGGCTGAAATCATCTGTCCAGTGCCAGCCAAAGCCTTCCAGCCGCCTCCCAAAGTTGAATCTGCTGTAATCCGTCTGACTCCCAGGCATCTGGAAAAGCCAGCCCAAAATCCAAAGTATCTGGCAACCCTGATCAAGTTAGGGTTTGCCACTAAGCGGAAGATGCTCCGTAATAACCTTAAGTCCGTGGTGGATCGCGAAGTATTAGGCGCAATTTTGACCAACCTAGGCTCTTTCCCGGAGGCCCGTGGCGAGGCTTTATCGCTACGCCAATGGATTACCCTCAGTGACAAGTTGGGAGATTTGAAGGCAGCCGAGGAAGCAATGCCCTCTCCAGCTACGACCAGCCCGATTTAACAACAGATAGTTCAAGTCCAATGCCAGAGAGAGACAATGTAGGTTGGCTTCACTAAGCTTATAAGCTCAGCCTCTCCCCTGCGAAAGTTCCGAACTGAGGGATGGGCCAATTGTGGACAATCTCTCGAGCGCCTGTTCCGTCTAGATGTGAATTCAGCTCGCAATTCAATTGATATGATTCGCTACGGCAACGACATTGATGGCAAGTCAACCAACCACTGCTGAGCCAGCCGTTTCCCACTTCACTGTTACTGAACCTTACCTATATGGATCGCTGCGTTCTGCTGGCTCCAGCCAAGATCAATCTTTATCTCGAAATAATTGGCGATCGCCCCGATGGCTTCCATGAACTCGCCATGGTCATGCAGAGCGTAGATTTATGCGATCGCATCACCATTGCCCGGGCTGGCACCCAAGACATCAGCCTCAAGTGCAAGCATCCCCTCGTGCCGTCGGATGAAACCAACCTGGCCTACCGCGCTGCAGACCTCATGCGCCAAGAATTTGCTGAGGTCTACGCTCGCTTTGGGGGCGTCAAGATTGAAATTGAGAAAAATATTCCCGTTGGTGCCGGTCTGGCTGGGGGCTCTGGTAATGCTGCCGCCGTGCTCGTGGGCATGAACCAGCTCTGGCAGCTCGGCCTCACCAGCGTTGAGCTAGAGCGCTTGGGAGCCAAACTCGGCTCCGATGTTCCCTTCTGCATTAACGGTGGTACTGCCCTAGCTACGGGCCGAGGTGAGCAAGTCTCCCCCCTAACGGATGTCCAGGCCTACTGCGCAGTCCTCGCGAAATACCAAAGCCTCTCAGTCTCCACCCCCTGGGCCTACCAAACCTATCGGAAACAATTCGAATCCACCTACGTCCGAGAAGCAGACGATCTGGCCGCTCGTCAAAACCGGGTTCACTCCGGCCCCATGGTGGCAGCGATTAGCCAGAAAGATCCGGAGCAAATCAGCCAATTGCTGTACAACGACCTGGAAAAAGTCGTTCTTCCCGAACATCCTAAAGTTCAGGAACTTAAGGAAACAATGGCGCGATCGCCCCAAGCTAAGGGAGTAATGATGTCTGGTTCAGGTCCAACTGTCTTTGCCCTAGCAGGCAGTCAAGCTGATGCCAATGAGATGGTCAAAGCGGTTCGGGCAGCCTTGCCTGATGAAGACCTCGGTCTTTGGGTGGCGCCCTTCAACACCACAGGTATTCGACTCGTTGAAGCGTAGAATGTTCACTGGAGCGAGGTTTGGCAGTATCAACCTTGGTTCTTCCACCATTCTGACGTCCATCACCTTGAGAGAATTCGAGAGGTGACCGACCTTGCCAAACCAATCTCTTAGAACGAACCTCTAGGGAATGTCTAATTTGGCAGGCGCTAGATGTCATATGCGATGTTGGCCAAAGCATAGACCAAATGTTCGTTTCATTTTCGACTATTGTTATGCCCGATTGGGCTTGATTTTCCATGGGTGACGACTCCGCAGCTAAGTCAGACGCAACTCAACCCACTACTGAGGTGAATACCGTTGCTGCGGTGGAGGACAGCGATGTAGATAAAGTCAAAGCCCCTCCCAAGCCACCCACAAGTGTTTGGCGCTGCATTACCGGGTCTGCGATCGCCGCAGTCCTGGCCTACGGGGCTTACAACCTCACCTTCAAAATCGCGACTCAGTTTGCCAGTCACCCCCTAGTTTCAGATAACTACATCGCTGTACGCCTCTCTGGCATGGTGCGAACCCTCGTCCTGGGCGTCTCAGCCATGGCAACAGGCATCTTTTCATTTGCCGCTTTGGGGCTAGCCGTCTTAGGCCTACAAATTGCCTTGCAAAAACTCAATCCAGGTTCCTCCGCAAGCTCCTAAAGAAGCACATTGCTCCCTTGAGCTAGCCTGTACATCCGCTTTCACTGCATCTATACCCACTACCAACTTCGTGTGACGCCGACCTCCAAGGCCATCAAAACATGACGCCACCGACCTCCAAAATCCAGTCTCAGAACCACGCAGCCGCGCTCAAAGACAACGCTGCATCAACCATCGTCGCCCCGGAGACCGATGGCAAAGCTGAGCAATCGGGGCAACGCAGCATTGAGCCACAGCAAACCTCCAAAGCGGATCAACAGCAGGCGAAGCAACAACGGAGCAGCAAATTCCAGGCGTTGAAAGCTAGGTTTTCAAAGTCAAAGACCGCCAAAGCCAAAGCCAAAGCCTTTAAATCGCCAAGCGCAGCCGGTCCAAACTCAGAGCCAGAGAAGGCCAAGGCCCTTACCCGGCAGACCAGGCCAAAGAAAGCAGAAAAGCCTCAAACAAAACCTGACGCGGCGACACCCGCGACTTCACTCAATGCCCATGAACTGGTTTTAGGTTGGTTCAAAGCCTATCCAGGGCTATGGCTATCGCCCCTCGCATTGGGACTGCTGGGTGGCTGGGTCATTGCCCAGCCGGATCCAAACCCCAGTGAAACTGCGCCCGAAACCGCAGCCTTGGAAACCGGGACTCCGCTGCCTCCCTTTATCTATCGAGAAGCCGCTCCTCTAGGCCCCTTCTCTCCCTATGGCGAAACCGAAATCGCCAGTCCCGACGATGACGTCCTTGCAGACCCACCGGATGCAACAGATCTGGCGAAGGCTGAGCTAGATGCCCAAAAGACAGCTCTGGAGAAGCGAGCCTCTGAAAAAGCAGCTCAGGCCAACAACACCGACATCACCGCAGCATTACCTGGCGTTCCATCAGCTGGAGCCCAGGCCGCTGAGACGAGCCAAGCGAACCAAGCTGCCATCGCGAACCAAATCGAAGACCAAATCGAGGCGCAAGCATCATCCGCAGCCCAGGCTCAGGTCGCTGCAGATGCCAAATTTGCCTTAGAAGAACGGGCTAAGGCCCAAGCCGCCGCCTTTGCCCAAGCTCAGGCGAACCAAGCGGCTTCCGATACGCCTCCCCAACCCGCACCTCCAGTACAAGGGAATCCAGCGGTTGATCAATTGATCACCATGCAGGTGGCGATCGCCGAGGGAGACACCACCCTCAGCATGGGCGGCTCCAATCAAAGCGTGATTATGACCCAAGCCGGGGAGCCACTGCTCCAGCTAGAGGCTGGGGAGTATGGCATGCAATGCGACGGCTCTGGACTATTGCTCAATGGCCAACAGCTTCCTGCAACGGTCATGATGGCGCCCTATGGAGGTGGGTTGAATTACGTACGCGATCGCAGCTATCGCGGCCAAATTCAGTTCATCTGCCAGGGCAACACAGTTCTGGCTGTCAACCACATCGACATGCTGCAATATCTCTACAGCGTCGTCGGTAGCGAAGTCTCAGCGAGCTGGCCTGAAGCTGCTCTTAAAGCCCAGTCTGTGGCAGCCCGCTCCTATGCCCTGACCTATTACTTCCGTCCTGCTAAAGAGCATTTCCATATTGGCGATACGGAGTCCTATCAGGTTTATAAGGGCACTGTCTCTGAAGATGAGCGAGTCAAGGCTGCGGTCCAAGCCACCGCTGGTGAATTCATTAGCTACCAAGGCGGCATTGTGGAATCGCTCTACGCCGCATCGGACGACATTGTTATGGAAGCTTTCCAAGGTGGGGGAATGAGCCAGCTGGGAGCCCTAGACTTTGCCGAGCAGGGCTACAACTATTTGCAAATTTTGGGCTATTACTACCCCCAAACCAGCCTTGGCCGCATGGTGATTGAGGATGGGGCTTAAGTCTGAGCGCATGGGGCGAATACCTGCGTCTAAGAGCAAACAAGCTTAAGAAAACCTATTGAATACGAGACAAACCTTATCTAGATTATTAGAATCGTAATAATAACTCAGTAAAGCTCAGGTTGCGTTGCAACTCAAGGCATCAGCAAAATTTTGCGTCAACAAAAGCCCCCGCATGGTTGTGGAGGCTTTTGTTGTTTAAAGAATTAAGGAAACAAGAGCTCAAGTTTGCAGCCTAAGAATGGAAGCTCCAAGCTAAACTCCGTGAACCGTCTTCACCCACTTCAGACGCTTCTTGCGAAAGCCCATTCGGAACGTCACTGCAGCCATAATCACGAACCAGTGAATCAAGTAAATCATCCCCATCGCGGATTGCCAGAGGTTACTGAGCAGGGGAGGATTTTCGCCACCGTGATTGGCTCGATAAACCCGGCGAGTGCCCAAGGTCATGGAGATAAACGGCAGACCAATTGACAAGACACTCATTGGGGCTAGCAGAGGCACCCGCTGGAGGGCGATCGCCATCAAGAGGTCCGGCACCATCGCCATGGGCAACAGGTACTGAATAATCAAAAAGCCCAACACCTCAATGGTGCGATTGGTGCCCATGCGGTTATCGACAATCAAGCGCCAATAATCTAAATAACGCTGATAGCCGCCCTCAGCCCAGCGATTGCGCTGGTGCCACAGCCCCTTCCAGTTGGGCACGCCTTCTTCGCCCACACCTGGCTCACTGGCAAAGACAATATCCCAACCGTCAATATTCAGTCGCAGGGTCAGGTCCAAATCATCCGTGATGGTTTCTTCATTAAAACCACCGCAGCGAACTAAGGCCTCCCGTCGCAAAAACTCACCATTGCCCCGCAGCTCACCGAGGCCACCAATGGCCGTGCGCTGCTGCTGGAAATAAGCATCTAGCATCATTTCCACGCTTTGGCCCTGAAGCAAAAAGCTGTTCAGAGGCTTGGCTGTAATCTTGCGCGCCTGGACCGCTCCCACTTTGGGGTCATCGAAGCGGGGTAGGCTGCGACGTAGAAAATCCTGGGGCACCCGAGCATCGGCATCGAAAATCGCGATGAATTCAGCTTTGGTGCGGGGAATGACCTGATTCAGCGCACCAGACTTGCCGCCCGTTGCATTGGCCGATCGTCGAAAAACATTCAGTTGGGGATAGGTCTGCTGGAGGGTCTTGAGAACCTCGCCTGTGCCATCTTGGCTGTTGTCGTCGATAACCCAAACTTCGTAGCGATCGCTGGGATAGTCCACATGGCAGAGATCATCCACCAAGCGACCAATCACCGCTTCCTCATCCTTTGCCGAAGCCATCAGCGCCACAGTCGGCCACTGGCTGGAGTCACCCGCCAAGGCATCTGGTTCCTCTGCTGGACGAGCCACAATCATTCGTATGGCCTGAAGACTCAGCAGCAGCAGGAGCCCTCGCACAAACCAAGGCCCCCAAGGCACAAGGTTTAGACCAATAATTAACGTCCACATCAGCAGCAACACGATCGCTGCCTTCAATCGCCGCCCTTCAAATCCTTCGGTATAGTCCAGCCGCTCTTCAAGAACGCCCGTGGGAGAGATATTAGAATTCTCTAGCCCATCATTCGACTCTTCTTCAGACCAAGGATTCAGCGGCATTCCCTTCCGGCAGCAACGGCACTTAACTTACATAAAGATAAGTCAACACCGTCATTAAAATACGTAAACCACC
>CALLPZ010000012.1 GCA_938015405.1 uncultured Pseudanabaenaceae cyanobacterium | reverse complement strand
CTGAAAACCGACCGCACCATCATTCAAGATCTCCCAGAGAAGCAGGAGATGCCAGTCTTTTGTGGTCTCACACCATCCCAGGCTGATCTATATCAAGAAGTTGTAGACCAAACCATGGCGGAAATTGAAGAAACCACCGGTATTCAGCGGCGAGGGTTAGTCCTGGCACTCTTGACCAAGTTGAAACAGATTTGCAATCACCCCGAGCTATTTAGTGCAGAAAAAACAACGAAGAAGAAGCTGAAGGTCCCCAGTGGGTTTGAGCATGACTCTGCCAAGTTACAGCGGCTGGATGAGATGCTGGAGGTGCTCCTGACGGAGGGTGATCGTGCCTTGATCTTCACCCAGTTTGCCGAATGGGGCAAGCTACTTCAAGCTCACCTTGAACAACGCTTCGGGGGTGAAGTCCTGTTTCTCTACGGCAGCACCAGCAAAGCCAAGCGCGAAGAAATGGTGGATCGCTTCCAGAAAGATCCCCAAGGGCCGCGCATCCTATTGCTATCGCTTAAAGCGGGTGGCGTTGGCCTCAACCTCACCCGTGCCAACCATGTCTTCCACTACGATCGCTGGTGGAACCCCGCCGTAGAAAATCAGGCTACGGACCGGGCTTTTCGTATCGGTCAAACCCGCAATGTACAGGTCCACAAGTTCGTTTGCAGCGGCACCCTAGAAGAGCGCATCCACGAAATGATTGAAAGTAAGAAAGCACTGGCGGAGCAGGTTGTCGGCACCGGAGAAGACTGGCTGACGGACTTAGATAGCGATGCACTGCGGGACCTACTCTTGCTAGATCGCAATGCAGTGATTGAAGACTCCTAGGGATATCGCTACTGAGCATTCCCAATCACAATAAACGGAGCCCAATAGTAGGGATGTGCTAAGCCCGTCGTTTCAGAGATTGGGGCTGTCTCTGAGGCAGACTCAGCGGGTTTAAACTGAAATCCTCTGCGAGTTTGCTCCAGGCGCGTTGCCACATTCTGGTCATAGAGCAAGCTCAACTGGGCTTCACGCAATGCCTCCGCCTTAGTCAGTTCACCAGACGCCATGAGCTCATAGAAGCGCTCCATCAGCAGGCTGGTGCTATTGTCACTCACAGACCAAAGTGACGCAATGACCGACTCTGCCCGCCCTTCAGCAAGAAAATAGGCACTGAGTCCTGCAATTTCTGTGCCATCCTCTGCCTTGCCACCCAGGGCAGTTTGGCAAGCCGAGAGCACAACAAGATGTAGGTTACGCAACTGCTCGCCGAGCTGATCAATCTCAGGAATGCGCCAATGCTCCCCCGTCCCCAAGACAATATACGAAGCATCTGGGCGACCGGGCACAAAGTTGGCATGGGTGGCAATGTGCAAAACCTGATGCGCGCCAACATTCGCCTGTAGCGTCTCGAGATCAAAGGCATCATCTAGAAAAACCTGGCCGGGATACACTCCCCGATCATCGGCCTGATCGCTGAGAACAATGCTGTCTAACTCAGTTGCCACAGCAGGCAATGAGCTAAAACCAGGAACCGCCTGGGTCAACCCTAACCCCAAGATATTGGTGCGATCTGTCCAGCCCAACTGCGGTTCAGTATCAGTCAATGCTGGAGACAACACCGTTGAGAGGGTGTAACGCTCCAGCAGATATTGCTCACCATCAAACAAAACCGCCATGGGGATATAGCGGGTGACTCGGTCATTGACGAAGATCAGATGTTCAATCTCGTTCTGTTCCAGCACTGCTGCTAAGGGCTCAATGAGCCAGCGATGTAGCTGTTGACTGGTAGATTGGAGCTGCGTTAAGCGTCGCTCTCCCGAGAGCAGTTTGCCCAACTGCTGCACAGTGGTGGAGAGCTCAGCTTGGGAAACATCCAGCTCCACAGTGCCCACTGTCCCGCCTGCCTGCCCTCCTGCTGTCGCATACAGTAGCCAGAGCTTGTCCTCAGTAACCAGGGGATAAATCAGCACCGAGTTCGGATTAGCAGCAAGCAGTTCCTGGGCTTCAACACTCAGGTTATTAGGATTGTTGAACAGGCGATCGCGTTCCTCATTCTCCTGAAGCGTCGCTTCAAAACGAGTCACTTGCTCATCATATTCAGCCAATAGCTGAGATTGTTGTTTTTGCAACTCATTCAGATCAGCACAATCATTTTGCTCGCAATCGTAAAGCGTCGTTCCAAAGGCAACCAGATCACCATGGGCCTCAATGACAAGCTGTTCCGCAGCAGTATATTGCAAGCCCTCACTGGTCCAAGTGGCACGGGTAGTTTGACTAAACTCCCGCAATTCCTCTAGCTTGAGCAAATCCAATACCTGCTGGGCTTCCGGGATGCGGCCCTGCTCCAGTAGCAAGTTGGCTAGGAAACGATAGCGATTCGCGACAGTATCGGTATAGGACTGCTGAAGATTAGTTTCCAAGCCCTGGAGATCTGCTCGAATCGCTTCACTGAGATCAACCGAATGTTTGAGGAATGCGATCGCTAAATCAGGTTGTCCCTGCTTATTCGCAAGCGTCCCAAGCGCACTCAGCGACTTAGCAGCAATCTGTCGATCCCCCACCTCCTCTGCCAGGCCCAAGGCTTGTTGAAAGCGCTGGACAATGGTTTCGGGCGAGGCATCCAGCCTCGATAAGACTGCCCCCAGATTAACCAGAACCGTAGCCTCACCTCGGCGATCTCCCACCTCACGCATCAGTGCCAGCGCCTGCTGCTGTGCCTGAAGCGATTGTTCAGTTTGTCCCAAGGCCTGATAGCTATTGCCCAAATTACTCAAGGAAGTCGCCTCTCCCTGAAGATTGCCAATGGACTGGTTCAGCGCGATCGCTTGCCGATGAACTGCCACGGCCTGCTCATATTGCTCTAAAGCATCATGGGCATTAGCGATGTTAATTAAAGATGCCGCTTCACCGCGACGTCTACCCAAGTCTTGGTCTATGGCTAATGATTGCTGATACAACCTAAGGGCTCGTTCATATTGCCCTAATACCGTGTAGACAGCACCCAGATTTCCCAATGCAATCGCTTCTCCTGCACGATCACCCAGATCTCGCTTAATCGCCAGGGATTGCTCTAACAGCTGAATTGACCGTTCAAATTGACTCAGACCATAATAGGCATTGCTAAGATTCGTGAGGGATGCCGCTTCACCTTGGCGATCGCCCATCTCCCGCTGTAGCACCAGGGCCTGTTGATAAAGCGTCAAGGACTGCTCTGTTTCCCCACGAGCGTCGTAAACATTTCCCAAATTGACGAGGCTGTTGGCTTGCCCTTGGGGATTGCCCAACGCCTGTTCCAATGACAAGGCACTCGATAGCAGCTCAATCGCTCGGTCGTACTGACTCAGGGATTGATAAACATTACCGAGATTCGCTAAGGCTGATGCTTCTCCTTGACGATGACCGAGGTCCCGCTGCAAATCCAACGATTGCTCATGCAACTCCAGCGCCTTAGAATATTGCCCCAAGGCCTGATAAGTATTGCCTAAATTGCCCAGGGCGTTGGCCTGTCCTCGGCGATCTCCCAGGCTCTGGCCGATAGCCAGGGATTGCTCAAAGAAGCGGATCGCCTGACCATACTGACCTAGCGCATCATAAACCGCTCCCAAACTATTAAAGCTGTGAGCCATCCCCAGCACATCACCCCGCTCCTGTTCAATGGCTAAAGATTGCTGATGCAACTCAATGGCATGACGATACTCCCCTAAGGAGCGATGAGCAATAGCCAGGTTGCCCAGCGCCACAGCCTCAGCTGCAGGATTGTGATGCTCCCGAGCAATGGCCAGTGACTCCTGGAGGAAGGAGATAGCCTGACGATACTGACCCAGGGACTGATAGACCGTCGCCAAGCTATTGAGCGATTCCGCTGCTTCACCATGGGCACCAATGTCTCGCTCCACTGCCAGGGACTGTTCGAAATAGGCGATCGCAGTTTGAAACTGCCCAAGAGATTGAGAGACCGCTCCCAGCTGAGCCAGGACATAGCTTTCCCCCAAGCGGCTACCCGTTTCACGCCGCAACGCTAAGGATTGCTCCAATTGCTCAAGAGCCAGATCATATTGCCCCACTAGACGATGGAGATTGCCCAGCTTGGCCAAATAATAGCCCTGTCGTTTTCGATTTCCCGTCCCTTTCGACAACACAAAGGCCTGTTCAAAAGCCTCAATGGCAGGCTCATATTGCTTCAAGGCTTGGTAGGACCGACCCAGTCCATCCAAAGTCAGCTCTCGTTCCTCCTTGTTTCCCAGCTGACGATCTAGCGCTAGCGCTTGCTGATAAGACTCCAACGAGGCCTGAGCTTGGTTCAGCAATCCATAGGCGCGACCTAGATTGCGATAGGAATGGGCTTCCCCCAAGCGATCGCTAGCCTGGCGATATAACTCGATGGCCTCCTGCCAAACCACCAGCGCTTGTTCCAACTCTCCCGCTTTAGCATGGTCAATCCCTTGCTGACGCAGTCGGTCCGCTTCACTCAAGCCGAGTCGCTGCTGCGTTACCCCCGCTTGAGCCAAGGCTGTAGAAGGTTGCCACGGCTGACTATTGAATCGATCAGTTCCGAGCGGCGGCTGAAACGTTTCCAGCGGGATGGATGCAACGGAAGCAATGTCCACCGGTTCAAGCTGAGCTGTCACTGGCGGTGCCATTAGCACAGACGTCATCAACATCCAGCAACTGAGAGATGGGGCTGACAAACGCACGGTACTCACCTGCTCATAGAAGATGGGAGAGGTCCCCCTCAAATCAGGCCATCTCAGCAGGAGATAGCAGCTACAAACAGTTTTCCCAACCCAGCCCGTCCGATCAGGATGCGATCACAGTGGGACTCCAAAACAGTCATCTGCCTCATCCTCGCGAGCCATTGTCAGAAGATCCAATGACTTTCTCAGAGAGAATTCAGGTACAAGCAGGCCTCTATCAGGAAATCTTCAGATTGATTTGGCTAACTGTTCACAACGAGAGATTGCACTGCACTCCTCACTCATTCACTCCCAGACTTCATTCCTTATTCAAACTCATGAAACTCACCTATCTCACAGCTCTCGCTATTTCCACCATGCTGGCTGTAGGCACTATTTCAGTCACCAGCAATATTAATACTGCTCAAGCCAATCCCTGCGCTGCCAGTAAAGTAAACCCTTGCGCGAGCGTAAATCCCTGCGCTGCAGTGAATCCTTGTGCTGCCACAGCCAAAGTCAATCCCTGCGCTGCAGCCGATCCTTGCGCCGCCACAGCAAAAGTAGATCCTTGTGCTGCTGCTAATCCCTGCGCCGCTGCTGCACCGGTTACAGTCAAAAGTGGAACGTTCCAAACTGGAGCCAAAAAGACAGTTGGTAATGCCACCATCATCAACGAAGCTGGCAAGCGCTACTTAGAAATTGATCAATCCTTCAGCACTGGGCGAGGACCTGATGTTTTGCTATTGCTGCATCAGGAGCGCCAGCCCCGTAGCTACAGCTCTGACAGCTTTGTAAGCCTCGGCAAGCTCAAGGCTTTTAACGGTAAGCAACGCTATGAAATTCCCGAAGAGGTCGCTATCAAGGACTTCCAGTCCGTCGTCGTTTGGTGTAGAGATTTCAATGTCACGTTTGGCCATGCCACTCTGTAAGTGACTCCACAGCAGTAAATTGAATCCATGACTGAGGAGCTCAGCAACATTCAGCCATCAGCTGAGCTTTGGCTCCTCGACTCTGATTCCTCTACAGCAAGAAGCCGTTGAATCACACCCACTAGTTTTTGTAGTTTGACTGGCTTACTCAAATATTCATTTGCTCCAGCCACCATGCAACGCTCACGGTCCCCCACCATCGCGAGAGCCGTCAGCGCAATAATTGGGATTTCAGCGAACCCTGGTAACAAGCGAATTTTTCGAATAGCCTCTAACCCATCCATACCCGGCATTTGAATATCCATAAGGATTAAGCTAGGCCGCTTCAAGCTCGCTAAATCCACAGCACTCTGCCCCGTCTTAGCAATCAATATTTGATACCCCTTAGCGGTCAAATAGCTCGTCATCATTTTGATATTTGCTTCATTATCTTCGGCCAACAAAATTCTCGGAGAATTCACCTTGACTGAAGCAACATGACCAGAGGAAGTATCTTGCACAGTCTGGGGAGCCTTAGATAAGGCAGTTACAGCAACATAGGGAAGATCAACCGTAAAACAACTTCCATGCCCGACTTCACTCGTAACGCTGACCTGGCCACCATGCAGCTCTGTAATCATTTTGACTAAAGCGAGCCCAAGCCCGGTACCTTCATACTGACGATTGAGCGCACTATCAATTTGTACAAATGGCTCAAAGAGTTGAGCAGTATTTTCAGCAGAGATTCCAATACCAGTATCACTAATCTCGATACGAAGAAACTCTCCCTGTTCAGATCCCACATCTCCACTAATAGCGGTGATTAACTGACGTCGAATAGAGAGCTTAATCTTGCCCTGCTCAGGCGTAAATTTAACGGCATTCGCCAACAGATTGACGAGAATTTGCCGAAGACGACGCCCATCTAAATACAACAGAGGCCATTCCGTCACACCATCCAGTTCTACAGAAATTCGTTTCTTCGTAGCCTGTTGCTTAATGAAAGTAAGGCTAGATTGGCAAAGCCCATATATATCTACTGCATCATAATTAAGTTTGACCTGACCTGACTCAATTTTGGCGACATCTAGTACGTCATTGATCAGCTCCAGCAAATGAGAACCACTCTGAGAGATCACCTCCAATGCATCCAGTTGACGCTCATTCAAATCTCCAAAGGCTTGATCTCTTAATCCTTCAGACATGCCAAGAATGGCATTCAGCGGTGTCCTCAACTCATGGCTCATATTAGCTAAGAACTCATCTTTAAGACGCGTTGCCCGTGCCAGTTCTTGATTCGTTTGACGCAATCTAATTTCAGCTTCTTTCTGATGACTAATATCATAATTAACCCCAATCATTTTCTGGGGTTTTCCCTGTAAGTCATGCTGCAGTAAAGCACTAGCTTTCAAAAATCGAATCGACTTATCTTGTCGAACAATTCGAAACTCAAGATCGTAATCTCTTTGCCCCTGAGCAGCCTCATGGAACATAGATTTTACAGTTTCCTGATCATCGGGATGGATGCAATGAGTCCA
>CALLPZ010000011.1 GCA_938015405.1 uncultured Pseudanabaenaceae cyanobacterium | reverse complement strand
TCTGCCACGTGGCTACTCAAGCGTAACTCTCCCCCGTGGCTCTTAAAGGCTCGCAATAGCGCATCCACGATCGCGCCACTGCCACCGATGGGATAATCAATGGGCGTGGTATCCCGTTCCCCCAACATAAAGGCGACTTCTGGGGCAACGGTGCCATGGGCCTTCAGCCCCGAGAGCAAGAAGCATTCCAGATCAATCAACCGTCGCACCCAGGGATCTTGAATGGTGGCATCCATAATCTTGCCCACAGAGGCCTGGACGAGGGGAAGCCGAGTGGCTAGCTGAAGCATCTCCTGGGGATAACGGCTCATCAGCAAGGGAAACAGCTTCCAATCCCCCCGCAGTTCCGTTAAAGGAATGCCCTGTAATCCTCGATAGAGGTGCAGCATCTTACGCTCAAAGCGCTGAAACTCCTCTGCTCCGGTGGGGGTGATCTTCGCCAGGGCAGCACGGTAGTCATCCAGCTTGCAGTAGATGGGGATCGTACGGTCTGGAAAGTGATAGTGGCCCAGAGGGTCATAGGGGACGGCTTCGAGGGTTTCGCCGAGCTGGGCCAGCACCTGGGTCAGGGGATTACAAGAGTTGGGGTCAGCCAAACCACAGTAAAAGGAGGGACCGGAGTCGAAGGTAAAGCCCTCTCGCTTGAAGCTGTGGGCAGCTCCACCAGGAATGCTGTGGCTCTCACAGAGAAGGGTGCGCTGTCCGGCCTGGGCCAGCAGTGCAGCGGCCGTCAATCCGCCTAAGCCACTGCCAATAATGATGTTGTCGTAGAAGGGCTTGTCGGACTGAGGAGAAGAAGAGGACATGGCCAACAGCGATCGCACAATGTTCGCTAGCTTAACGTTTCCAAGCAAGGTCAACTGAAAAGAATAAAAGCCCAGGTTCGTGGAACCTGGGCTTTTAACCTAGATTTGCTGGCTATACAACCTGCAAACCTGGGAGAAAGTTTAGATGAACTAATGCATCGCTAGGGCGATTTAGTACAGCTCTTCTTCCTGGTGGGTTTGGATGGTGCAATCGGAGGTGGGGTAAGCCACACAAGTCAGCACGAAACCAGCTGCAATTTGGTCGTCGTCCAAGAAGGATTGGTCAGACTGGTCGATGGAACCAGCAGTGACTTTACCAGCACAGGTAGAGCAGGCACCAGCACGGCAGGAGTAGGGAAGGTCGATGCCTTGCTCTTCTGCAGCGTCCAAGATGTACTGATCTTCAGGTACTTCAATCGTGGTGTTTAGACCTTCGGCTTCGCTGACCAAGGTCACCTTAAAGCTTGCCATTGTTTGAATCCTCTCAAAAACTGAAAACCTATTGTTTGCTGAGGAACAGAACTACGTTAATAACCTCGCTTTTCCCAAACAAGAAGTTTGGGTATTGCACAGGTTTTACAGTGACTCCTGCCCGACGCCTTTTAGAACGCACCGCCTCTCCTCACAAGAAGGACAACGGCCTCACCAGACTCTAACCCTGATACTAAGCAATAAATTCAGTTGGAATACTGGGCATTAAAAATGCCGTTGCAGCAGGGGCTGATTCATTAGTTTTATTAATAGTCCAAGGGGATCATAAGATTTTCTTCCATGTTGGAATTGAGGGCATTGATCACCCCCAGCAGACATTCTAAGCAAAAGGCCATTTCCCTATCAGGTCAGGGGTTTACGTGGATTGAAAGGCAGGGGATCAGAGTCCGTAGAGAGTGAAAAATCTACCCGCTGAGAGGCCCTGTCCATCCTCAATGCTGCCTATTAAAAAAGCTTATCAATTATTGCTGAATGCTGATGGCTCAGTTGCACCGCTGTGGGCCGAAAGATGCGATCGCGCTCCTGGTCCCCCCAGCAACTCCAGTTAAACCCAGTCACCCAGAAGATTTGAGCAAGCAGTATAGATCGACTTATCAACTCAAAGAACAGACCCAGAGCAGCTATTTCAAACTTGGATTGCGTCACAGGAGCGTTGACACCATGATTTTGCTCGTAGCAAAGAACACTACGCTGAACCAAAATCAGTGCAAAGCACAGTCTAAAAGCTCGAAGCAGGGCATCCCTTCAACGGCTTCAAAAATTTTTTGCACATCTTCCTACTTAGGTCGCGAGGGGCGTTGCAGTTCCTGTCAAGATATCGCGCACCTGGGCATGGGTGAGATTAGGATTCGCGCTGAGCATCAGAGCCACGACCCCGGACACATAGGGGGCAGCCATGGAAGTTCCCGTACGACTCCCATAACGACCACCGGGCTCAGCAGAGATGATGCGATTGCCAGGGGCTAGGACATGGCGAATGGCGGAGTTGGTGCCAGCCCGGTTAGAGAAGGTGGCGAGCTGCCCACTGGCAGTCACAGCCCCCACGGAAAGTCCCCAGTTAATGGCATGGCGAGCGGGGTTGACCGGCAAGGCGGAACCACTGTTGCCCGAGGCGGCGACCACAATGACATTGTTTTCAGCAGCATATTGCAATGCGGAGCGCAGGGCCGGGGAGTCGGACCAGCCTAGGCTCAGATTGACGATGTTGGCACCGTTATCAACGGCATAGCGCACAGCGTTGGGGAGATTACCCGAGTTACGGAAAATACCAGCATCATTGGTATCCCCCAGTCGCAAAGCCATAATCTTGGCATCGTAAGCCACCCCTGTATTGCCATTGCCATCATTGGCACCGGCAATGATGCCTGCAACATGGGTGCCATGACCTTGGAAGGGGGAAGTGGTACCCGGGATAATTTGGTTATTGAG
>CALLPZ010000010.1 GCA_938015405.1 uncultured Pseudanabaenaceae cyanobacterium | reverse complement strand
GGTCAAGACCCCGAACAAGGATTAGCTTTGCAATGGAATTCAGGGTGCAAGCCCTATTCACTCAAACTTTTAGCGGAATAAAAGTTGAGGACCCCAGAAGGAGTCCTCAACGACAACCTGCTGTATATCAATACTATGCAGTATAGCGGGTGTACTTTCTAGGTGCTGCCCTTGGGTTGCAGATAATAATATTGAGCTCGATCCGATTCCCCGTCTACGGTCTGATAGAGCTGCTGAGGTCGGAAGTCCTAAAGAGGTGGGGTGGAATAAGCCTTGGTTGCTGTGGAGCTGAGGCGCTTGGTGTTAGAAGGTTGTGTTGTGGGGGATGCCTGTCTGGGGTCGTGCGGTTGCGCCTGGAATATGACAATGACCTAGACGAAAAGGCATAAGCTAGATAAATCGAGGCTGACCAGCCTGGTGTTGCGGCTTTTGAGTCAATCTCGGGCATCCTCAGGCAAAGCTCTGTCGATTGCGAGATGGCGACAGTCGCAAGATCTAACAGCATGGCCATTAGCGGGATGAATGAGTTGCCCCAGGAGATTCAACAGGACAATACCCAGGGAATGGGCCAAGAGGTTTCTCAGGAGATAGAAGTGGTGGCAGAGGTCTCGGCGCAGCCTGCGGAGTTAGCCAAGACGCCAGAAGAATTGCGTCGAGAAGAAGAGCGTATGCGTGATGTGCAGGTGCTGCTCCAGAATCTGACGCTCCAGGAAGAGACCACGATTAAGCTGATTATTGATTGCCTCTATGACGTGGGGTCGGTCAATATTCTCAATACCAAGGTGGCTTGGAAGCCTGCGAATCGGGTGGTAAAGCTGGTGGCTCGTACGTCTAAGCCTGTGTTTAGGGCGATCGCCTGGCGTTGGTTCAAGGGCAATTGCCCGGAGCTGATTACGACTTGGTTGGCATCGAAGGTGCGCTGATGGGGGTTTGACTGTGAATTTCTCTCGTTCACAGTCAGCGCTGGAGTCGGAATGCCCGAGAGGGGAGGAACATTGTTAGAGCCTCCTGGCTGAAGCCTGAGGCTGGGCCTCCCTTTGCATTCCCCAACCCTGCTGCCATAGACGGGCTATATTCATCCCCTACTAAGAGCCTAGGACGTCTTGGCTCTAGGAGCTTGGGCGGGTTGGGAGGGATTAGCAGCGCGACGTGGGGCTGCTCCACGCGGCGTACTGCTGGTTTGGATCTGCGTATTTGGAGGTATTACGGCGTCGCCCGTTCCTGGGAGGACGAGGTATTTGTCGAGCAAGTCGAGGACTTTGGCTTCCTCAATGGGCTTGCTCATAAAGTCAGTGGCTCCGGCTCCTCTGGCCTGGAGGCGGTCCAGCATACGGGCGTTGCTGGAGAGCATGATGATGGGCAAGTTGCGGAAGGATGGGGCGCGACGGACCTGGGTGCAAATTTCATTGCCATAGACCAGGGGCATGATCAGATCGAGAAAGATCAAGTCTGGCTTATGTTTGAGGATGGCTGAGAGGGCACTGACAGAGTCTTGAACGCCGATGAATTTGTAGCCTTTGGATTGAAGAATCTGCTCCAGGATGAAGGAGACCTGAGCACTGTCGTCTACGCAGAGCACGGTGGGAATCTTGTCTGCTGAACTAGCGGGTTGGGCTGGAGATTGGGTCGAGTCTTTACTCTGCTTGCTGGTTTTGACAGGGACCTGTCGGTTGCTGGGGGCGGCTCGGCGATCGCCTTTGCTGGCCCGAGTCTTTTGATAGGGGTTGGGAATGTCCTTCAGGGGAAGCAGCTCGATCAGCTTTTTGTGAATCCCTTGGGACATCAGGTTACTGATGGTGATCAGGGGCTGACGGGTGATGGTGGATAGCTCGCGGAGAGAGGCCTTTCCGGTGGCTAAGCTACCTAGGGCTTTGGCCAGCTTGGGGGGGAGCTGCTCCTGGAGAGCTTTTGCATCGCAGACGTGGGGAGCCCCATCAGGGGAATGGGCGATGAGTCCTAGGTTGAACCATTGGCTCAGCAGCTTTTGAGAGCGGTTGAGCATGTCCGCCGTGCTGAGGATGGAGATAGGCTCTTCGCCCCCCGCCTGGCTGTTATCTAGGGGAGCAATCTCGCAGATTTCGCTGGCGGATCGGAGGATATCGAAGAGAACTTCCTCAATGGCATGTTCTACCAGGGCGCTCGCTTCTTGGCGGGTAATCTTTTGACGCTTGATCAAGAGGTTGAGCAGCCAATGCTCCCACAGGGTCGTGGGCATTCCCTGCTCGCGGAACTGGACGGCTTCAGGGGCCGTTTTACAGAATTGCTTTAGCAACCGTCGCCAGCGGCGAAAGGGCTGGTCGCCCCCGCTCGCCCAAAATAGCCGACCGACTCTAAAGCTTAGGATCCAGCGCTGGCCGCTGCTGCTTCTGAGGGTGAGCTGACCATTGACTTGGCTCTGGATGGACTTTTGGATAACGCTGGCGAGGCCTGCCACGCTATATCCCTGGGAATTTGCGTCTGCGGAGGATTGAGCGGACGACCCGAGTTCTGATTCCATGGTGCTACGAGCTGATCGAGGGTTGAGGAGCTAGGCGGCAAGACTGGCGAAGACAGAGGGGAGAATGCCAGCGGAGCGAGGTGCGAGCTTGTATCACACAAGTCTGAAAACCTCCCTGGGGCAGTCTTTGTCCCTGTTTCGATAGTGCCCAGAAGTAGGCCTCAACACACGCTAAATGGTGGTTTGAATAGTCTTTTGTGCAGGCAAAATAGAGGCATATTTCTAGGAGATGGGCTGAAAGGTACTGGTAGCTCTGGATACAGCAGGAGGCTGCCTCCAGGGCTGTCACGGGGGACCGCGACTGACATTGAGCCGACGCTGGAGTCGGCATAGAGGTGGTGAGCAGGAGGAAGCAGTGAGGCTGGATTAGCGAATACGGGTTCTCATGCGTACGAAACCGTAGGAGAGGGGAGGCAGACCGGGGCCCGTGGCTGCCGGGACAGTGCCTAGGTCGACGATGATTGCCCCGTTGGGGTTGGTGGTGGAGCCGCTGCCATCACAAGCTACAGGGAGACTGTTGCCTGGGGCATAGTAGGTGCCGCGATCGCCATCACTGCCATTACTCAGTCCCTGTCCAGGGCCGCTGGGGTCTGCCAGGCTACCGCTGGTCCAGCCCAGGCCAATGCCGCTATCGGTGCCGTAGCTGTCTGCGATGAAGTCAGTATGGGTAGGGATGCGATCGCAGATGCGGACATTCTCCGCTGCCACATCGCCGTGGGAGAGGAAGTAGATACTGTACTCAATGCCATCTCCGGGTTTGAGACTATTGCCCCGGATGGTGCCGCGCAGATAGCGATTGGCATCGCTCGGCCACTCGGCGACATTGTCTGCGCCTGCCTGGGCCGCAGCAACATAATTGCTGTCCAGGGGATTGGCAGTGTCTTGACCGTCCACAAAGCCTGCCCCCCCTTCGGGAAAGCTGACCCAACCCTGACCGTCGTTCCGATCCACAGCGGTGACTCGTTTGACGATCTGGAGATTGGGACTAAGAACGACAACTTCCACCGTGGCCCCTTGGGAGATCACAGAGTTCGGTAAGCCTGCGGCTTGGGCGCCAAATTTATTGGTGTAGATATCTCCTGAAGCGTTGCCTTGGGTATTGAGGCTGAGGCGCAGGACCTGGGTGCCACTGTTGGGGGGGAGAGGGGGAGTCACGGCTCGTACCGCAGTTGCTGCTGCAATTGTGCTGGGGCAGCCTGTCGTTCCCAGTTCTGCGGTGCTACACCAGCGTGTGGCGGAGCCGCCACCGTTGGCTGGACTGGGCTGGTTGCTGGTTGCCTGGGGGTCGCTCTCGATTTGGCTGGGGTCGCGATTGCTGTAGTAGTAGGTTGCGCCTGTAATGCCAGTGGGAGCACCGGCTAGGGTGGCGCTGCCGTTGAACTGGGAAGCTGGGCTCCGGTCTACTTCCAGGCCGGGGCGGCTGCTGTCACCGATGTAGGGCAAGACATCGATGATGTCGATGAAATTGTAGGTGTCGCTACTGCTGCGGTTGACGTACTCCAGCTCGAAGTCCATGGTTCCATCGCGATCAATGGTGGGCGTGGAGGTTTGTTTGTTGATATTGAAGGCTGCAGGGTTTTGGATGGTGACGCTGACTTCGTCGTAACGGGGGCGATCGCTCGGGACATCGTTTGGGTTATCAGGGGTGCCGTCAGCAGGGGATTCAATCAACACCTGGTTGGTGACCGAGACACCGCTGGGAGCATCTAAGGCTGCCATGGCATCGAAGCTAATGGCCGCTAGGGCGGTGTTGGTGGTGACCGGGTCTAAGATCCATTGGATCGTGGTGGTGCCATCCGCCTCGGGGGTGACGCTGTCCGGGGGGATGCTGGCGCTATTGGTCACATAGCTCATTTCAGCGGGCAGAGTATCGGTGATGATGACCTGGGTGGAGAAGGCATCGCTTTGGGCGGTCAGGCTGGGCTGCAGGCTAAAAGTTACGTTGTTACCGGCCAAGACGCTGGGCTGAGACACTCCTTTGGTAATGCGTACAATTGCGCCTGCAACTCTTAGGCGGTCTGTCCATTCTGGGACAGGAGCAAAGAAGTCGGTTAGGTCGGTGTCACCATGCTGCCAGCTACCGTCAAAAAATTCATCTGCTCTAAAGCTGGCATAGTTGACGAGCAAACTATTGCTGGGGGCATCGGCGGCGACCTGATTCTCGAAGCCAAAATACCAGCGTGTGAAGGCGGGCAAACTAGGAATTCGCACCCTTGCTTTGGTAATGGCTGTGGGTCCACCTGGCACTGCATTAAAGTCCGTGAACCAGGGGCCATCGGTCACCATGTCATTAAAATTGCCGCAGCTGGCCAGGCGGCGATTGGGTAGGGCTGGGCTGGCTGCATATTCGACAAAATAATCGATGCCTAGCCTGGGGAGAATGCTGGTGAAGTTGTCTGTTTCGCTGCGAGCATAGAGTAATCCTGACGTGGTTTGAGCCGTGTTCGGGACATCATATTTGTCGCAGGCAATGATGTTGTTGAGGGGCAGTGCACCGGCATTACCTGTATTCAAACGACTGGAAAATCGCTGGGTGGGCGTGACGATACCATCGCCACTGCGGTAGCCCGTCTGGGTGGCCAGTAAGCCTTCGTTCGCATCAAGGTAGGCCTTGTCGAAGGTGGCACCGGCAGGGGGGATGAAGAAGCCATACCGATTGTTGTTGAGGTCTTGTTCGTTGCCAGTGCCATTATTTTGCTGACCACTGATGCTGATGCCTGCAAGATTGTCGAGGGTGTTGAGAGTGTTGAGGCCACTGCTGCCGATATCACTGGCAGGGACCCAGACGGAGAGATAGCCCGCCACCACATAGCCCTCGTTGGCGGCTAAAGGGCTGCCCCCGGCATTGGCCGTGGGAAAATGGGCCATGGAGAGATCTGCACCGGTGAAGCTGTAGTTAATGTCTCCACCGGGACCGGTGGGTTGGCTGCAAACCAGGCTGCCAGAGTCGCTGACGGAACGGAAGTCTCCGCCTTCACCTTGGGGTAATTCATAGACAGGCGGAGCGCCATTAATGCCATTGCCGCCACAGTCAATCAGGGTTGCGTTGGATGAGATGTTGAAGACTTGATCGGTCAGGTTGAGCGGCGTTTGCAGCATCTCGACGCCCTTGCCGCTGTTGGCGCGATCGGTGACGACACCCACGCCGTAGTAGATCAAAATGCCGTCTTCTTCATTGCCTGTGTTGTCGTTGACCCGTCGTAGCGGAAAGGTTCGGGGAGGATAGTTTTTGCGCATGTCGTATCGAGGCAGTGCTGAGACGGTGGTGGTAGAAGTGCTGCTAGAAAATGCATTGCTGAGATCGCCGCTGATGGTGGCGCGAGTTTGAATCTGGTCGCCATTGGCTAAGGTTCCCTCTACCTGGGCTGTGGCAATGAAATTCTGACTGATGTTGTTAACAAAGTTGCCCAGGTTACAGCTCAGGTCGCGGCCATTGTTGCTGATGGCAGAGCCGGGGCCGGTACATTCGAGGGGAAGGCTGTCCCATCTGGCACCTTGGGGCAGGCTGTCGAGGGTGATGGTGACGTTGTTGGCTGGGAACGGGCCATTGATGCTGTAGTTCCAGCTGTACTGGATCTGGTCCTGGGTGCGAACAATGCCGTTGCTATTGTCGGTATCTAGGCCAGGACCGCTGCTGCTGTCAAAGCTGGGGGTGCCATCTTGAACGCTGAGGGTGGAGATTCGCAGGGAGGCAGCCTGGGCTGGAGCAATAGGCAGGAGCGTCAGCGTTGCAGTTAGCCAAGCACTCACCCACAGGGTCATGCAAAAGCGTGCGGCTCGGCGAATGCGAACAGCTTGGGGGAGTCCTCGCCGTCTTCGCCGAAACGGAGGGTGAGAGGAGAGCTTTTGCTTGGTGTTGTGGAGTGAGGCGAGAATCCATGCAAGGGAGGCGCGCAGCATAGTTTCAGACTCAGGGGTGGTAGAAATGTCGGGAATTATAGGGTGCTAGAAACCTCGGCATTAGCGGAGCTAAACCGGTTTCTATTCCGTTCAAATATGCTCTGACTCTTGGGGGAGCTGGGGAGAGCTGCCATCCGTGGGTGATTGGATTGGCAGGTGTCGCTGTGATATCTAGTTGCGCTAGCATCTTTCTAGCGCTTCCCTTAACGTATGACGTTCATCTAGAACGCCGCGTTGTGGGGCGGTCGGCCTAGGGCCGTTCATCTCTGGGCCCCAATAATGGGGCGTTGGGCCTAGGCTGGGGTTAGTTGGGAGATGGCGAATGAATCATTGGCTAGGGTTAGCAATGGAGGCGTCATGGGACCACAAGCGTTGAGAAAACCGAAAATGTCCGAGGCTCGTCGTCGCTCCGGTGCCCTGGAGTGGCGATCGCATATCGGTCATTTTCGGTCCTGTATGTGAGGAGCTAAGCAATGGGGTTTAGCTCGTCTCTACGATGACTGATGGATTATTAAAAGCCCTCAGAGAATGGCGTTGAGTTGAGTGCTTAACACTGAGTGAAAGTTCTGGCTTGGGTTCGGTTGAACTCTCCGTGGTGTTTCCCGGAGAAAGTCATGAAAATTCGGTATCAATGACCTTGAAGCAGGTCAAAATGGCCCTGTCTGCGTTCAGGGGCGACTTTGCTCTCCGAGGATATATCTATGGTTGCCCGATGAATTCACTGAACGACCCTGAATGGAAGTACGGGGAGACTGCTCAGTCACTGTTGTGGAGATTCAGGCAAAACAAAAATCGCTTCCTAACTGTGCAGGAAGCGATGGGAATTGGCGAAGGGGCAATGCCCCATTGAACTGGGAGGTGATTGGACCTGAAATGAGTTCTTACTTGACTACTTCACCTGACCGCGAAAGCGTACGAAGCCACTGGCACCTACCGGAGTTGCAGGACTGGTGGCTCTGGGGAGGTTCTCTAATTCAACGACTACGGCTCCGTTTTCGTTGGTGCCGCAGTTGGTGAGCTGCGGGTAAATATCTGTGAGGGAGCTGCCAGCGGGGAAATAGCGACCGCGATCGCCATCCACAACGTTGCTGAGGGCCAGGCTGGCCCCGTTTTGGTTGAGGAGGATGCCATGGTCGCTATTGACGAGACCGTTGGGGTCTGCCGGAAAGCTGGTGTTAAAGGCGGTGGGGGTGAAGGTGACGTTTTCAGGGACGCGATCGCAGAACACCACATCCTGGGCATCCAGTTCACCAGTGGAGAGGAAGTAAATGGTGTACTCAATCTCATCGCCGGGGCGGACGTTGCCGCCATCGATCCCCCCGATGAGGAAGCTGCTAGGGTCGGGCCAATGGGTCGTGTCAGGCTGGGGGCTTCCACTGGTTTGGGGGCCTGGGATATCGAGATCGTTGTCGTCGTAGGGATTGTTCGTCTCGTCAATGTAGATGGAGAGGTTATCGCCATCCAGGCTGACGGCTTGGCCGTTGATGGCGGTGATGCGTTTGACCAGTAGCACGTTGGGCCGACCAGCTAAGCTGCTGACCGTAGCCGTTTGATTAATGCTGGCTTCCCGCTCCCCATTGGTGGGCGCTCCAGTTTGGTCGCCGTTATCACTGCCGCTGTTGTCTTGGGTGGTGAGGTCGGTGCTGTTGCCACTCGCAAGCAACGGCTGATTTTGATGGTCGGGGGGGACATTGGTGTCGCCCAGCATGACCTCAACGATGTCGCCTACGGCGAGGTTCGTGTTGAGCTTAACGGGGATGCGTACCGTCACGGTGGCGTCAGGGCCGAAGGAGCCGTTGCTGCCGGGAATGGTGAGGCTGCCGGTGGTGGTGCCACCATTGGGAATGGCGACTGGGTTGCCCGTTAAGTCTGTGATGGTGGCGCTTCCGCTGGGGCCGTCGGGATCGTAGCCGATGATTTGAATGGGGCCATAGAGTCCACTGTTAAAGGTTGCATTAACAACCGTGCTTGGGCTGCCGGGGATGAAAAATTGGCTGGGGTCGTTACCGACGTTGGTAATGACGTAGTCGAAGTAGAGGATGTCACTGCCGTTGATGTTGCCATTGTCCTGTTCAGGCCCTGCACCGCTGACCCCACTGGGAGCTTCGGTGGCTCCGATCGCGCTGAGGGTGATGCCAGCAATTTCGGAGACGGTCACGGTGACTTCGTTGGAGGTCACGATGCTGGGGCTGCCGCTGCTGGGGCTGTTGGCATTGTCGAAACTGGCAG
>CALLPZ010000009.1 GCA_938015405.1 uncultured Pseudanabaenaceae cyanobacterium | reverse complement strand
TTTGCTTAACTCTGCTCTTGGAGCTGTCTTTTGCTCCTGGTTTCTTACTTTTCTAGATCTAGAATTTCAATCTCAATAGACTGATCGAATCCTAGGACTCTTTACTAGTATGGGTTTCCTGTAAGTGTTGGGATTTGTTTCAAGAATATAAATATTTTATTTCCCTACAATTCGACGTTTCTTACTGTCTCTGCTTTTAGGCTTTCACAGATTATTCACATTCTTTCGCTATCAATAAATGTGGCTGAGCTTATGGCTTTAGCGCACTCGCTTGAATCTTTCTCCTATCTCTAAATTCTCTTTGAACTTAGGAGAGAAACTCTAGATTCCCTTTCCTTTTACCTTGAGAAATAGATCTAGTCATGGAGAAAAAATCACTCGTGAAAGTGCTCTATTAGCAATAGATGTCAACAATGATTGCTTTCTAAATGACTCTATTTGGCCTGTCGATGATGTTTTGATGACTCGTTGATCAAGCTCTGTTCACTGCTTGCTGTCGTCGTTCCCTTTGACTTGAGTAGGATAAAAGTGGTGTTTCTGTTAACTGGCTGATGCATTTCTAAGAGGAAGGGCATGACAAAAAATTAGGAGAGCTATGGAAGTTAAAATGTTCGAAACGTTGCTTGAGTCGATGCTTCAATGCGTCTGTGATCTTTGGGATTCTGCGGATTCACCGGAGCATAAGAAGCTCTTAGTACGGCGGCTAGATGAGCTGCTTTTACGACTTAAAGGTCTGGAGGAAAAGTCCTTAGAAAAGACTTTGGCGGATGATGTAAAACGTCCTGTGGGTATAGCTGTAGAAGATTCTCGCTCGGTGGCTGCCATTCAGGCTATCGCCCAGCCCGCAAGAGATTTACTGAGTGTGATGTTGAGCTCTACAGGGCTATTGGAGAATTACGAGTTAAAGCTATCGCCAGAACGTCGTGCTGAGGAGTTCCAGAAGATTAGTAAGGCGGTTCAAGATTTTGCACGCTTGCTCGATGAGGTCTCAATTTAAGCTCTGGCAGGTCAGGCTAATGTCTGGGCATTCGCCTGGGATTCTCATTCGGCTGGGTCTGGCTTAAAAGCTGGCCTGGGATTCAGTGTTGGCTTCGGTGCAAGAGTTGCGGGGGCCGTAGGCTCTGGAGTTGGCTGAGTTGGAATGGCTTGATGCTTAGGTAAGTGCTTCGCAAGGAAACGATCTAGCTGGTTGGCAAATTTAGCACTGTCGCGGTTGCTGAAGGGAGGCGGACCACCGCTGACGATGGGGTCTGTGCCACTTCGTAGGGATTCCATCAGGTCGCGCATGGCCAGGCGTTCGCCGATGTTTTTGTTGGTGAGTTCTTCGCCCCGATGGGTGAAGACATAGCTGCCTTTTTCTAGGGCTTGGGCGGCGAGGGGGATATCGGTTGTGATTGTGAGGTCTCCGGCATTGAGTAGCTCAACAATTTTGTTGTCGGCCTCGTCAAAGCGACCCGGCACGACAATCATGTCGACATAGCTGGGCACTTGGATGGAGATATTGGCGACGAGGGTGAGGGGACAGCCGGTGCGTTTGGCTGCACGGTAGAGGATTTCTTTGATGGCGTTGGGACAGGCATCGGCGTCTACCCAGATTTTCATGGCCTTATTCCCTGGTTGAGCAGTGGCTTTGTTGAGTGATTGCTCTGCTCGTCTGTAGAGCCTGCTCCTGCCGACCCGGTTGCGTGAGGTTTGAGGAGAGAGCGTGACTTGGCCGTTAAATTGTAGACCCCCATGCATTCATTGTTCTGCATCGTTCCGAGGTGATGTGGCCTTACGGCTTGTCGCCTTCGCCACTGACATCAATCTCCACTCGCACCTGCATATTTGTCAGCGCTGCGACCCTCTCGCTATCGTCTGAGTCAATGCGAATGTCCACAGCAACGACCCGCGTATTCTCATCATTCGTGGGATTGCTGGAGCTTTGTTGGAGCTGGGGTGAGCCAATTTGTAGGCCGATCTGTTCGACGGTGCCTGTAATCTCTCCCTCAAAGCCACCATATTCGCTGACAATCTTGGCGCGCTGGCCTTCGCGGATCTTGCCGACTTCCGTTTCGTAGACTTCCGCTCGGGCGAACATTTGCTCCGTCAAGCCCAGCTCAACGATGCCCTGTTGGGTGTTGACCTGTTCGCCCACTTTGGTATTGATGCGCAGGATTTGTCCTGGGATGGGCACCTTCACTTGGGTATCTTCTAAATCGGCTTGGCGCTGTTCGACTGCCAGGCGCGATCGCTCCAGTTCTGCCTGAGCTACCTGTACATCAACGGGGCGTACTTCTTGGAGCTGGCGAAGGTTGTCTTGCTCAATTTGGATTTGCTGTTCCAGGGTCTGCTCGGTGTTGGCCAGCTGGGCCTGGCGTTGAATGAACGTGGCCTTGCGGTTGTCCCGGACTTGGAGTGCTTGATCCAGGGCCTGTTGGCTGATTGCTCCCTCACCCATTAGGCTGGTTTGCCGCTGGTAGGTGAGTTCGGCTTCTCGCAGGTCGGCCTGGGCAGCAAAGATTGCAGCCTGCTTTTCTAATCGCTGGGTGTTGAGGTCTGCTTCCAACCTCGCGATGGTGCTGCGCTGGGCTGCAATTTCTGCCTGCTTGGCGTTGCCAGCTTCGGTCTGGGCCAGACGTGCTTCAAACAATGCGACGTTTTGCTGCGCTTCGGCTAGGTCTCGCTGTCGCCGCTCTTCCCCTTGGAGTACCGCGATGACTTGACCGGCCTGAACGCGATCGCCTTCTTTCACCAAGATTTGATTCACCCGGCTATCCGCAGCATTGGGGACTGATAGCTTAATCACGCCACCAACGGGACCCAGCCGCCCGACGGCTACAACCGTGGGATTTGCGCTGACGGTATCCTCGCTGGTTTCAAGTTCGGGCTCAGGTTGTGGTTTGCAGCTGGTGAGGCCCAGGCCTAAGGTTAGGAGTCCAGATAAGACCAAGGGAAACAGGCGCAGGCGAGGAGAGAAAGAAGGATGCACGGGCCGGGCAGTAGGGATGTCCTATCCAGTGTAGTGAGGGCATTGGGAGAATAACCACAACGCCGGATGGTTTCCCATCATTTCCTAGATAATGTATGTCTTGAATCTGGGGGATGGCCATGATTTTGGTCGCTGCTGGCAACTTCATGCCGAGCAAGTCAGTCAGGGTTTATGGGTCTGAGGGCCAATGCCCTGCGACGAGCCCCCTCCCTGCAAGGATGTCTCCCACCAATCTGGACAGCTCAGGGGAATTGAGCCATAACCCCTCTATTGGCTTTACCACAGGACTTTTTAGAGTTTCCTTCTCTCCCATGTCCCTATTTCACCGTTCCGTTATTTTGGCTGACACGTTGCTTGCTGTTCATCAGCAGCGCAGTTCGGGACGGCGTTGGGTGGGCCTCCTGGGCCTGTTGGCCTTGGCACCCATGTTGCCCTTTACGCTAGTTGTGGGAGCATCGACTGCGGAAGCTGCATTTCCCCGCCGCATGACGGGCTTGTTGGCAGCCAACAGTGAGCCTCCGCGCATTGACCGCACGGAAACCTGTGAGATTTTGGTGACGGGCGGCGGTTTGGCTGGGGCGGCGACGGCCTATGAGGCTTTGTTAGAAGGTCGCACGGTTTGCATGACAGAAATCACCGACTGGGTGGGTGGACAGATTTCAGCCCAGGGCACCTCGGCCTTGGATGAAGCGAAGAAACAGCGATCGCTGGAATATTACCCCCGGGGCTATAACGAGCTGCGATCGCGCATTGAAGACCACTATGGCGAACTCAACCCCGGTGATTGCTGGGTGAGTGTTTCCTGCTTTTTGCCCAAGGATGCCCATGCCCTGTTGTGGGATCAACTTAAGGATGCTGAGAAGCGAGGCAAGGGGCAGTTGAAATGGTTTCCCAATACGGTGATTAAGGATTTGGAGGTGGAGGGACGCTTGATTGAAGGGGCGGTTGCGATTCAGCACAGCGCAGCCCAGGAGGAACTGCCCCTCAGTCGCTTGCCCCTGTCGATGATGCTAGAAGATGCCTATACCTACGACGCCTCGTCTCGGCTCACTAAGAAAATTATTCGCCTTGTTCCTGAAGGCAAGCGTCGCTCCGAGATGGATGCAGCCTGGTATGTGGTGGATGCCAGTGAGACGGGCGAGCTCATTGCCCTGGCCGACGTTCCCTACCGTATCGGCTTGGATCCGCGCAGCCATCGCAATCCCTCCTCGGCTAGTAAAACTGGAGATCCCTATTGCACCCAGGGCTTCACCTACACCTTTGCCATGGAGCAAACCGAGGCTCCCCAAGCCCAAGAAAAGCCAGCATTCTATGAGGAATATCTGCCGTATTACGGCTACGACAAGAACCCTAATCTTTCTAACTTAGATGCGGTATTTACCTATCGGCGCATCTGGGCACCCAAGTCTCAAAAGCGTCCCCAGGGCACTCCATTCAAAGTGGCTTTGCCCCAGCCGGGTGATATCTCCATGCAGAATTGGGTCTGGGGTAACGACTACCGTCCCGGCACCGCAGCGGACAACTTGGTGTTTAGCCAGGACCAATTGCGTAGCAGCGGCCAGTTAATGCCCGGAGGTTGGCTGGGTGGATTGAGATCGGACACGCTGCGTCGAGGAGAGGAGCAGGCTCTGGGATTTTATTATTGGCTGGTTGCGGGAACAACAAACTCCCAAGCCACAGCCGAGAATGGTGGAATCAAGCAGCCCCATCCCAACCATCGTTTATTGACAGGAATCGATTCCCCCATGGGGACGGACCATGGCCTGTCGAAGTATCCCTATATTCGGGAAGGGCGGCGGATTATTGGGCGGCCCAGCTATGGCTATGAGGCTGGATTTAGTATTTCGGAACTGGATATTTCTCGGGCAGACTTTCGCGGGGAATATTACCAAGAGAGCCTCAGTCCCCAGATGTATCGACAAATGTGGAATGCGCTGTCTGGGCTAGAAGCCACTGCCGCTGTGGGGGGCCAACTCAAGACGAGCCAAATTCAGCGCCGCAGTCGTTCGACGATCTATCCCGATGCGGTGGGGATTGCTCAGTATGCGATCGACTTCCATCCCTGCATGGAACAGTCGCCTTCGGAAAAGCCTGGCAATATCGAGCGCCCCGGTACTCGCCAGGGCCATGGACAGGCCTATCCGGCCCAAATCCCATTGCGGGCTATGATTCCCCAGGAAATCGATAATCTTTTAGTTGCCGGTAAAGGCATTGCCACCAGCCACATTGCTGCGGCAGCCTATCGAGTGCATTCCTTCGAATGGTCGGCTGGGGCTGCGGCCGGTACGGTCGCGGATTTAGCTCTGGAAACGGGGACGTTGCCCTTTGAAATGGTGAATGATCTGCCTCGCCAGGAGCCCCTCTTGGAGAAGTTGCAGGCTCGTCTCAATGGCCAGGGCAACCCTACGGCTTTCCCCAATACCTCGATTTTCAATGAGGATTGGGCAGATTGGCGAGTGTGGTAGAAAAAATCCCTACCATGTTTTGGCGGGAACTGACTTAAAAATAACTAATTCGTTACAGCAGAAAACCCTAAGCCTGCCGCCCCCGCATTGTAGCGAGCAGAGACGTAACGGGTGATAGGATCACTCGTTAGCCGCCATACTGGTCTACTCAGTTTGGGGGTTAGCTGCTCAGAACTGTTAACGGCAGTTCTGAGTGGCTCCAGGGCTTAGGGTTTGCTGTGGAGCTGCCTGCTCTAGCTATAGCTAGGGTGGGCAACCAAGCTTAAGATACACCGAGAAAAAAGTCGGATAATCTTTTTTACTGTCAGACCTCTCCGCAAAGGCTGCAGTACGAAATTATAAGCGGAGTTAAAAAATAGAGGTCTTTATATAAGCTGACCTCTCTCGAAAACGCCTCTGAAAATGCGAGCCCTAGAGCAGGCAAGATCCATTGTCGCTTTCGTATTGCTCACACAATATCAAGGAAGCTCTGACCTGTTTCTGGGGTTAACATTTCTTTGGATTTTCTGCTATTGCCTTCTCCGTAGGGTTTGAGTGATATTCCATACTCTTCGTTCCATCTGCATTCGAGGCATTTTGGAAGCCGTTTTACTTGTTTGCTAAGTCATTCTTGTACCAGGAGCCTCTATGCCCCAGCTCGCCAATCAACGCCTGATTACGGGGCCTGTGGGTCAACGTTTGCGTCAGCTCACTATCCCAATGGTGTGGGGTGTGTTCGCGATCATTGCCTTTAACCTGGTAGATACCTATTTTGTGGGGCAATTAGGGACGGCCCAGCTAGCGGCCATGAGCTTTACCTTTCCGGTGGTGATGACCTTGGGGAGCTTGGCCCAGGGCTTGGGAATCGGAGCTTCGTCGATTATTGCCCGGGCGATCGGTGAAGGAGACATGGGTCGAGTTCAGCGCTTCACGACGAATAGTTTGACCTTGGCGCTGTTCTCGGTGGGGATTTTTGTCACGGTGGGGCTCTGGACGATTGAACCGCTGTTTTCGGCTCTAGGAGCCGGGCCAGATGTGATGCCCTATGTGCAGCAGTACATGCAGATTTGGTACTTCGGCATGGTGTTCTTGGTGGTGCCCATGGTGGGGAATAGTGCCATCCGGGCTGCGGGGAATACGGTGACACCCAGTCTAATTATGACGTTTGCGGCGGGGGCCAATATTGTCCTCGATCCGCTGTTGATTTTAGGCTGGGGCCCGGTGCCAGCTTTTGGGCTGCAGGGGGCAGCTTTGGCGACGGTGCTGTCACGGGCGATGACCCTGGTGGCGGCGCTGTGGGTGCTGAAGTTTAAAGAAGATTTGCTCTCGACGAAGCTGCCGGATCTAGAGGAAACGCTCTGGTGCTGGCGCGATATTTTGACGGTGGGCTTGCCTGCGGCGGCGAGCAGTATGAT
>CALLPZ010000008.1 GCA_938015405.1 uncultured Pseudanabaenaceae cyanobacterium | reverse complement strand
AGCTGTTGGGAGACCGTCGTTAAAATCTCATCGGGAACGATGGGCTTAGTCAGGTAGGCCGTGGCACCAGCGAGCTTGCCACGCATTCGGTCAAAGACCGTATCGTTGTTTGTCAGAATCACCAACGGTAGATTTTGCAAGCTCTCTACGCGGCGAATTTGATTGCAAAGTTCATACCCGCCCATGTTTGGCATGACGAGGTCAATGAACACGAGGGCAGGGCGCAGTTCCAGGATTGTCTCTAGGGCTTGGACTGGGTCTTCGATTCCTCGATAGTTGTAGCCCTGCTGGGTGAGGATGAGACCGATTCTTTCCCTGACAAGTTGCTGGTCATCAATACAGATGATCAGGGGAGAGTGGTTGTCTGAGTTGTCTGCTTGATAGCGGGAAGCATTGCCTCGCCTGGAAGGACTCCATGGTGCAGCGGTACTTTTGGAGGCGATCGCGGGCTCCGATATTTTTGGGCTAGGGGCCTGACGGGGCTTATTGGAACGAGATGTACCCGGAGAGGTCGGAGACTGGCCAAGGGCATCCAATTCTGCCAATTCTGGCGAGCGACCCCGAGGCGTGGGGATACTACCTGAGGTATCGGTGGTGATCCGCATTTGCAGCAGCCGCTGCTGCTCATAGGTAACAAGCGCTTGGGCCAGTTTGCTCACCTCTTGTCCCATGAGGCTGGCCAGTTCCCGGAGGGAATGTTGGCCTCGCAACATTTGGCGCAGTTTCGTGAAGGTTCCACTGGTGACCTGTGCTTGGAGCTGGACTGGATCTTCAAGCAGGGGTGAAAGATTGGGAGAGTAGAGCTTCATGCCCAGCTCTATCCACTGCTCCCACTGGGCCTGGGCTTCGGGCATCAGATCCTGGGCTGGAATCAGCAGGATTGCATCTTTAATCTTGAGCTGATCGTCGGCCTGGGCTTCGTAGCGGGTTGCCAGGCTCCAGGATTGGATGATGTCGAAGAGGACTTCACTGATCTGTAGGGTAATCAGGCTGCGCGCCTGGTCGCGGCTAATGTGCTCCTCGACCAGGAGGCCCCGCAGGGCTTCATACTCCCAGTCTGGGGTGGGAAATTCTGGGGTGAGGTCGGCCAGGGCAAAAATAGCTTCGGGACAGACCTGCTTTAGCAGTCGCCGCCAGCGACGTAGACGGTGCATACCACCCCCCGCCCACACGAGACGACCAGCCACGAAAAACAGCCGTAGTCGAGCCATGTGCATGGCATCGCAGTTAAGGCTGCCAGTGAACTGGACTTCGGTAAGTTGTTCAATCTTTTGGGCGATCGCGAAGCAAGCTTCTGGGTGAAGCTCATTCATCGCCTGTGACTGCTCAGGCTGCGATTGCGCCTGGGAAGAGACTGACATATTGCCATCCTGACTCGGGTAGCCAAGATCTCTGCCAATTGAGTTGCCGAGCAAAGTCGTGCTGGGGTAGACCACAACGAGCTTGCCCAAGAGCCTCACAGAAATCTTGGTGCTGTACTTAAGTTGCCCGTCACCGTGCTGATGATCACTCCGCAAATCCTAGGAACCTTCAGCCCTACTTTGCTTGGATCGTTGGCTCACAAGGGGTCTAGCCCCTTTTCGAATTGGGAGGAGCAATCTAGATATGGTCGTTTTTGCCATGGCAAGCAGGTCGCTCTGAAGGGAGTTCCTGCTTTCCTTCGGAGTTGGCTTACTTTTCCTGCAGTTTTCGCCTCAGGTATCAGCCTAGGAAAAGGGCTCCACTATTCTTGGCGAATGGCGGCTGAGATGTTCATGCTGCCGAGGCGTATGGCGGGATAAAGGCCTGCGAGCAGGGCAGCCACCACGGCCACCAGCCAGGCTTGCCAGAAGTATTTGGGCAACACAGACATATTCAGGGTCCAGCCAAAGGAGCGGACGTTAATCACGTAGACCAAAATCCAGGCGAGAGCATAGCCCAGGGGCATGGCAAAGACGCCCGCCATGGTGCCCATGAGGCCTGTTTCTAGGAGGGTAAGATTGCGAATTTGGGCCGGGCTCATACCGAGGGAACGCAGGGTGCCTAGCTCGCGGGTGCGCTCTAGCTGGAGGCTCATTAGGGTGCTGAGTACGCCGATGAACGCGACGACGATCGCCAGCAACCGGAGGGCATTGGTAATCGCAAAGGTACGGTCAAAGATCTCCAGGGAGCCCTGGCGTAGACTGACGTTGGATTGCACCAGGAGCGATTGCTGATCCTTGAAATGAGTCTGAAGATCTTGGACGATCTGCTCTACGGAATAGCCAGGGCTGACGAAGAGGCCCAGGGAAGCAATGCCTTTGTCTTGCCAAACGGTCTCATAGATTTGGTCATCCAAAATCAACGTGCCTTGATCCGAGGAATAGTCATAGAAGACGGCAATCACCGGATAGGTTTGGGGACCGCTGGGGGATTCAATCGTGACGGTTTTAGGCACTTCATCTCGGTTTTCCCGCAGCATCAGCGCCTCGGAAATGATGGCCCCTTCCCCTCGATTAAGTGCTTCCCAAGGGTCGGGCTTGAGATCTTCACGAATCCAGGCATAGGGTCGCTGACCATGGGAGACATCACCATCAGCGGAGATTAACTTGGCGTTGCGGCTGATGCTGTCGTCATCGAAGCCCGTGACTTTAATATCTGCATCGTTGTAGGTAACAGCTTCATCCAGGCCGGGCCAGCGCTTGATTTCTGCCACGATGCTGGGGTCAATCTTGCCCAGCACTCGGTTGGCACTGGTGGAGGGGGGGGTGACGTAAATATCGGCCTGGAGGGTTTGCTCTAGCCACTGGATGACGGTGCCCCGGAAGGAGCCAATCATGATGGATACGCCAACGATAACGGAAACGGAAACCATCAGGGCGGCGACGGCGACGGAGGTGCGACTGAGGCTGCGAAGGATATCTCGGGGCGCCAGGCGACCCAGGATGCCCAGGGCGGATTCAGTGACAGGAGTCAGGAGTTTAAGGACTGCCACGATAAGCGGTGGCGTCAGCAGGGCAGCACCGAGCAAGATAGAGAATAGGCCAGTAAATGCTGCAATCAAGCCGCCACCGTCCCACTGCAACATCAAGATGCCAAAGAGGGTAGAAGCGACCCAGGCCAAGACTAACTTTGGCAACAGTGTTAGCACCTTACTCTCCAGGCTAGAGCGCTGCAGAATCATGGTCGGGGCGGTGTTCATAGCTTCAAAGGCGGGCAGTCCAGCTGCAATCAGCGATGCTGCGATACCAATGACCAGGCCTTTAACGAGGGTGAAATTGGAC
>CALLPZ010000007.1 GCA_938015405.1 uncultured Pseudanabaenaceae cyanobacterium | reverse complement strand
AGGTGGGTATTGCCCATGCCTGTGATGGGGGGAGCCCTGCCTAATAGCCCGGTTATTCCATATGCTGGTCGAGATTTTGGGCTAGCTTTTGGGCCATGGCTTCAATCCAGGCTTCGTCTTGCTTGGTGTAACTTCGGGGGGCATTGGCAGCCAGGATTAGCGCGCCTCGGCTTTCTTCGCCGTCCTCGCGCAGGTCGGGTAGGGGATGGCAAATTAGCCCCTGGATGTTCTTGGGCAGGTAGTTGAATTCAATACGACCGGGATAAAGCTTGAGGTCGACTAAGTAGACAGCTTTCTCGGTATCCATCACCCGGTCGACAATAATGCCGGGCTCTTCCATCTCTTCGTCGTTATTGAGGATGCCGCGGCGGGCAATGACGCGATCGTCGTACCAAATCAGAAGTGACTTGGTCGCTGTGTTGGTCAGGAGGAGTTTCGACATCCAGGCCAGCTCGACTTTGACTGGTTCAGGCAGGGATTCATCCAGGTCAAAGCCCTCTTCCCCTTCCAATTCCACCACTTCCGGTGGTTTCGGTTGCACCTGCTGCCACAGTAGCCCAGTCAGAATGAGGAGTGCGCTGAGAATAATTCCCAAGGCATCGGAGCGAGACTGGGAAGTGGATATTGCCGGAGTCAGTCCTCTGTTGAGCAGCAGCAAGGTTCCGCCTAGGGCTCCTACAACGAGGGGTAAGCGCTTGAGGTATTGGGAAGAATCGGAGGCCAAGGGAGTCTACTCGGTAGCGAAAGGAAATAGGGGAAGTTGGAGCTGGTGGAAGCTCTCTAAATTCACTCTAACGAAAAGATAGTAACCCTGCGAAGGTGTCTGGAATTCCAGATTCCTTCGCAGGGTTACTAGGGCTAGCTGACGGCTAATCTAGGCTTCTGTTGAGCTAGTCCAAGTAACCCAGAAGCTCTTCTTCGTCGGGGCTGGTGTTAGATGCGATAGGACGATTCATGATCTGAGGGGAATCGTTCAAATTGGGGTGAGCCTCAGCGCTAATGCCTGGGGAGGCTTGGATGGGACGATTGCCAGCCATGCGCACCGTTTGAGCTACGGCGATGGGGCTGGGATCAACGGGTCGGTTGTCGGTGTAGCGCTTGCGGCGAGAGCTAACCACCAAGGCATGGGTTTGTTCGACGGTGGGTTGAGGGGCATCGCTGGCGGCTGCAGGGGCAGGTTGTCCAGCTTTGAGGCGAGTGTTTTTGGGTTGGCTGGCCTGGGTTCGGCGACTGCGCTTCATGCTCTGGCGACTGACGGGAGCGTCTTTGCCTGTCTTGGCGCTGTCGTTGGAAGCTTCGTTATTGCTCATGGTGTCGTCCTCTTGGGGAGTCACTGGGCCGGTTAGGGAATCTAAAAGATTTTGGCTGGGGCAACAGCAGGCAGTTATGAGCGAAGCCCTTGGTGCCAGGTGGAATGCCCGGGGGAAATGACTAAGTTAATCGTCATTCCAAATCTGATGATTTTCTGTAATTCAATTATAGGTTCAGGCTACCCATTCTCGTGGGAGCATCTGCTGTTGGGCGATTGCCGTATTTGGCCCTTTCCATAAGTAATCTTCATCGGGATGGCCTCGTGGTTTTGGCTCAGGATGCCTTCCCCATTATTTGGTCGATTGCCTATGATGATTGGAGCGATCGCGTCGAATTTCGGTTGGGAGCCAGCGGTATGGGTTTATTTGATAAGGGTGGTAAGACCGCTGTGGATGATGGTGCTGCATTGTCAGCGCCGGAAGCATTCGCGGCGATCGCCTTAGCAGCAGTGGCCTCGGATGGTTATTTATCCGATGAGGAAGCCCAGAGCATTCCATTCATCTTGTCGCGCATGCAGCTGTTCAAAAGCTATAGCGATGACATGATGCGTCGGTTGTTTGACAAGCTCTTGGCTCGGTTGCAAACCCGAGGGGTGGATGGTCTCTTTGTCTCTGCCAAGGACTCTTTAGATGCTGATCTGCGAGAGACAGCCTTTATTGTGGCAACGGACTTGGTGCTGGCAGATGGTGTTGTGACGGAGGAAGAGGAGAAGTTTCTCAAGGACTTGGAAGATAAGCTGGAGATCTCCAGTGAGTTGGCGCTTCAAGTCGTGCGGGTTATGAAGATTAAGAATCGCGGTTAGAGATTGTTTGAGAATTCGGCCAAGCATCAAACTTGAAACCTCGACCAGTAATGAAACGTCTAAATCCCGTTCATTTTGGCGGCGTCGTAGGTCATCCTGCTACAGCTTGGGGCCTGTCTTGAACAACTTCTTAGTCATCCTCTCGAAGTGACTGACTAAAAACAGCATAAGGGGAGAATGCATCGCATTCTCCCCTTATGCTGCTGGGCCTAGCCTACTCTGTTGAATCTCGCCTCAGTTAAGACTTGACTTGGGCACCATGGCTGCGAGGATCGGTTTGGCCAAGGGTCGTGGTGTTGAAGCCACGATCGCTGTTTGACATTTCGCCCTTGGCTTCAGCATAGGGCAGGGGAGCTTGGTCAATCAGGGCGTTGAGGTTTGCGGCCATGACGCTCTGGGGTTGCTCGCCCAGGGTGGAGGCAACGGTTTGGCCTGAGGCATTGAAGAATTCGAAATGGGGGATGCCGTCTACGTCGTAGGCTCCCATTTCGGGTAGCCACTTGTCGTTGTCGACGTTGAGCATGACGAAGTTGACGCGATCGCCATAGTTGTCCTCAATCTCTGCCATGGCAGGCACCATCGCTTGGCAGCTGCCGCACCAGTCGGCGTAGAATTCCACCAGAGAAGGCTTGCCATTGGCGAGGGCAACCTCCAAAGGCACAGCAGCTTCGGCCATGGAGCCCAGAGTGGGCACAGTGGTTTGCACCCGCAGGCCAAAGAACACAAGTACGGTGAGAACCACAGCGACGACGGCGATGATGCCGTTGCGTAGGCTATCGCCTGGATTGCTGGTTTGGGGAGTTTGGGAAGGGGTGGGGTCGGCCATGGTTCGCGCAGGGAGATCGAGTCATAATGGAGCGGAGTCTCTTCCAGTGTAATGCGGTCACTGTTTGAATTGCTGGACCAAGTGAGTAATGGGGGCTACGGATGAAAAAGCGCGTAACGCTATCTTTTCCTCGCCAGATGTCTCAGCTACCAGTGACTTATATTTTGGCCCGAGATTTCAATGTGGCGGCTAATATCATTCGTGCCCAGGTGGCTCCCAATCGTATGGGGACGCTGGTGTTGGAGCTATCGGGAGATATCGATGAGTTGGATGCTTCGCTGGACTGGTTGCGATCGCGCCAGGTTCAAGTTTCTTTAGCTAGCCAGGAAATTGTTGTGGATGCGGAGTTATGCGTTCACTGTGGTCTTTGTACAGGGGTTTGTCCGACGGAGGCCCTTAAGCTGGACCCGGAGACCGCTAAGCTGAGTTTTACGCGATCGCGCTGTGTGGTTTGTGAGCAGTGCATTCCCACCTGCCCGGTCGAGGCTATTTCGATCCATCTCTAGACTGTGTCATTCTGAAGCGCTTCGCGACAGTTGGTTGTGCAATCCTTTCCTAAACCCCGACGCTTAATTCCAATCTCGCTGCTGCTGCTGTTCACAGCCTATTTGGTGGTGGGGTGGAATTGGGCCTTGCATCAATCTGCTTTGACTGAGCAAGTTGCGCTGTTGAGGCGTTTCCCCTATAGCTTTTGGTTGGGAGCTGCTCTGGTTACGTTGATTACGATTTCTATTTTTACTGAGCCGTTTGGTGGATTGCGTCGTTGGTTAAAGCAGGCTTTTGATTCGGATACGAAGATGTTTTTTATGGTGATTGGGCTCACCAGTATTGCCATTTTTCTGCTGGTCCATATGGATATTTTGGCGAAGGGAATGCTGTTGTTAAGTGCAATCTCTTTGGCCCGGTTTGATTTCCAGCTCGCAAAGTGTAGACATTGGGCTGCCTTTATTTATCTTTCCTTAGTGGCATTATTGGGGTTATTTTCTGGCGCTTGGTTGCATTGGGCTTGGACTTATTACGATTTGCCTTGGCTATTGGCTCATTGAGTTAAAGGTTGGTCAGTGATAGCAAATAGGCGGTGAGCATTGATGATTGGGCAGGGCAAAACTTTGGATGATCTCTACGACATCCTCTTGGGTTTGGATGGGCAGAGCTATGGTGCTTACAAGTCTATTCGCGGTGAGTATGCGGCGGAGGGCTGGACGCTGTGTATTGATAAGGTGCAGGGAGACCCTTTTGCGGCTCCGAGCCATTGTCGGGTTTTAGTTGAAGCGG
>CALLPZ010000006.1 GCA_938015405.1 uncultured Pseudanabaenaceae cyanobacterium | reverse complement strand
CCTGGATGCCCTTGACCCCCATCGCGTTCTGAAGCGGGGCTATGCCTTAGTTCGGGCAGAACGAACTGGACAGGTCATCCGCGATGCTGAGGTTCTTCAACCCGGTGACAGTATTTCAGTGGAGCTAGGTTCGGGCCAAATCCAGGCCCAGGTCACAGCTGTGAATCCAGCCCAATCAAGTCCATAACGACTGAGGCTTAGCCCACAATTTTCAACGACTATCGCTCACTCCTTCTTTTTTATCGAGCTTTTCAACAATGGCCCCTCGCAAAAAAACAGCAAAATCGAAAGCCCTGCCGGCTGACTGGAAATACGAATCGGCAGTGGAGCAAGTAGAAGCGATCGTCGACCGCCTTGAAACTGGAGAGTTGGAATTAGGCGAAGTCTTTGAACAGTTCCAGCAAGCTGTTCAGTCCTTAAGCCAGTGCGAACAATTTCTTCAAGAGAAGCAAACACAAGTAGAGCTCCTGATTGAGACCCTGGAAGATTAGAGAATTGGTAAGCCAAGCTCAAAATATCATCGAGTATTCAATGCAAAATTCGAAGGAATCAACGAAATCGTAAACTTCGCTACAAATAATTTAAATCAATCCTAGTGGATGAGCAAAAGGGCAGCATTGCATAACACAAATCATCGTTTATATTTTGTTTTACAAAGCACGAAACATCCTATACAGGTACATCATTGATTTGATGCAGCAGCCTCATAATCATCACAAACGCGTAGCTTTTGACACTATTTAGACGAATTTTTTCTCATAACCTCTTCCTTAAGAAGTAAAAATCAGCCTTCACTGACAAAGTTTCGAGACTTCACTTTGAAAGGATGTGTTGTGAATCCATAACCAGAATTTTTAAGTCTTAAGTTGAGAAATAAAGTCAGCATCTCCTGAGTAAAGCTCATGACTCACACCAGGATTGAAAGCAGACAGATTTTCTTGGATCACATCTAGCTGATTCCTTAGCTCTGCTTGAGGAAGAGGTGAGACTTCTTACTGTAGAACCGTCATTTTTTGAGCCAAACGAGGGGTTATTTATGTCTTTGCAAGTCGAGTTGCTAGAACAGAGTTTTAGCAAGGTAGCCCCCCAAGCTGATGAGTTTGTCATGACCTTCTACGACAATCTCTTTACCGATTACCCCGCTGCAAAGCCACTGTTTGAGCACAGTGATATGAAACAACAGGGGCAAATGCTGAAAGGGGGGCTGGTCATGGTGATTGAGAACCTGCGCAACCCTGATGTATTGACGAAAGCTCTGGGAGGATTGGGAGCTCGTCATGTTAAATATGGTGCCCTGCCCGAGCATTACCCCCTGGTGGGCAATAGCCTGCTCAAGACCTTTGAGCATTACCTAAAAGAAGACTGGACTGAAGAGACGAAGGCAGCCTGGGTGGAAGCCTACGGGGCCATTACCGCACTCATGCTAGAAGGGGCTGATTACAGTAGCGAAGCGGTGGAGCTCAGCAATACTCCCCCCGCAGAGGCGCCAGAAGAGGAAGCTGGGCTCAACGTGACCTTGCTAGAGGAGAGCTTTGGCAAGGTTGCTCCCAAAGCAGATGACTTTGTAATGAGCTTCTACGACAACCTGTTCACGGACTATCCAGCAGCCAAGCCTCTATTCGAGCACACCAATATGAAAAGCCAAGGGCAAATGCTCAAAGGCGGCTTGGTGATGGTGGTCGAAAATCTACGAAATCCAGATGTTTTAAGCAAGGCCTTAGGCGGTCTGGGCGCTCGCCATGTCAAATATGGTGCCTTACCTGAGCACTATCCTCTAGTGGGTAATAGCCTACTCAAAACTTTTGAGCAGTATCTTGAAGCAGACTGGACAGAAGAAACCAAGCAGGCCTGGGTTGATGCTTATGGTGCCATCACAGCATTGATGTTGGAAGGCGCTGATTACAGCAGCGAAGACGTAGACCTAGACAATGCTCCTGCTGCTGCGGAGATTCCAGAGGAAGAGGCCGGCCTAAAGGTGAGCCTTCTCGAAGAAAGCTTTGGCCAAGTTGCTCCCCAGGCTGATGAGTTTGTGATGAGCTTCTATGACAACCTCTTTACCGATTACCCGGCTGCAAAGCCCCTGTTCGAGCACACCAACATGAAGAGCCAAGGGCAAATGCTCAAAGGTGGGCTAGTCATGGTGGTGGAGAACCTGCGTAAACCAGAAGTCCTGAGCAAGGCCTTAGGCGGTCTAGGCGCTCGCCATGTCAAATATGGAGCCTTACCCGAGCACTATCCACTAGTCGGCAATAGCCTACTCAAGACCTTTGAGCAGTACCTCAAAGCAGACTGGACCCCAGAGGTTAAGAACGCTTGGGTTGAAGCCTACGGTGCCATCACAGCCTTAATGCTAGAGGGGGCGGACTACTCCCAACAGGATGTGCAATTGGAGTCTGCACCAGAGCCCAGCCTGCCCAAACTCACAGACCCCAGTCCACAAGCAACTTCCGCAGAGGGTAGCGGTGGTGCCGCAGCACCGAGCGAAGTTAGCCCCGAAGGAGATGAAGGGGGTATTCCAGTTCTGCCAGTGGCTGGCGGCATCTTAGGTCTCGGAGTGTTGCTGTTGGTCGTTATCTTGCTCTAGCAAATCAACATCCAGCTTCGATGGAAGTTCCAGGCAGTAGATCGGCTTTCAAAGTGAAATTAAGGCTAGGAAAGTAATTTCTCTCAAACCTTAGTTGCTCATCGTTCCACTTCCTGGTTTCCAGATGACTTCGTAACTAGAGTTTGCAAGCTTGGGCTGCGATCGCATTCAATCTTTTCCATTTTCGATGATTCTCTTTAATGGCTTCTAGATCGTCAAAGCTTCGAGGTATTAAATCCTTAATTAATATCAAAACGATTATTGGAGGTGCTGTTGTTTTTCTGCTGGTGTGGCTGATTGCCACTATGGCAATGGGTAGTGAGCAAAAAACAATATTTTTACCAGGCGTGACCTCTCAAGGACATTTTGGCTTTGAGGCTAACTGCTCATCCTGCCATGAAGGCTTCAAGAAAGTCTCCAATGAAAATTGCAGTCGCTGCCATGAAGCTGAACTGACAGAAGACAAGCATGGAGAGAAAAAGTTTCGGGACATTCGCTGGGCTGAAGATCTCGAGAAACTAGATGCTTTGACCTGTACAACTTGCCATAACGAACATGTGCAGATGTATGGCCGAGGCGTTCACCTCCAACCTGACCTTTGTATGGCTTGCCACCAAGGAATCATCGAAGGTGAAATGACTAGCCATGATGGCTTTACAGCGGATGGCTGCTGGACCGCAGGCTGTCATAACTATCATGACCATCGCTCTATTTCTACGGGGTTCCTTTACGACAATCTAGACCAACCGCCCATGCTGCCAGTGCAGGCTGTGCCAGAGATTGTGGTTGAGGCTCAATTAGAAACGCCCCCCAGCCCTGATTTGAAAAGTGAGTTTTTGGGAGGTGGGACATGAAGAAGGTATTGGCGATCGCCCTCTCCCTAACGCTGTCTTTGACTCTCTCCATGGGGTTCTGCTTCCTGGGCAATGCCCCCGCCCAGGCCCAGAGCATGACAGAAGCTGAAGTCAGTGACATCACCGCCCAATGGAAGGGCAGTGCTCATGCCTTGGCAGACGTTAACTGCTCCAGTTGCCATCAGGACAGTGAAACGAAAGCCTTTGTGGGCAAGCCTGACAATGAGAGCTGCCAAAGCTGTCATGAGGCAGAAACGGACACATTTCTCTTAGGCAAACATGGCATTCGCCGCCTGGAAGGTCAAAGTCCGCTCACTCCAGCCAAGGCTCGCCTGCCAATGAAGGCCGAGGCCCATGGACAGCAGATGAATTGCAATGCCTGTCACAACGTCCATTCCGTAGATACCTATCAAGCTTCCGTCGATTCTTGCCTGACTTGCCATAATGACGAGCATTCTTTGAATTACAAGAATTCAAAGCATAGTCAACTCTTTTTGGCAGAAGGAAACCTAGCAAGGCCCTCTAATGCTTCGGTCACTTGTGCAACCTGCCATCTGCCAAGAGAAGCATCAGAATCTGGGAGCAATGCATTAGTAAATCACAACAATACTTACACTCTTAAGCCTAGAGATCGAATGGCGAGTGATGTTTGTATGAATTGCCACGGAATGGAATACGCCTTTAACAGTATTTTTGACAATGAGCTTGTCAAATCCAACTTTGCCCAACCGCCAGAGATGCATTTAAAGAGCTTCGACATGGTACGAGTTCTGCAGCAAAAGCGGGAAGGCAATTAACTGGAATCTCCTCACAATTCCAGCCTCGTTTCAACTCATTTAGAGTCGAAGCAAAATAGTCTCAAGACTGCCTGTTGTATTTAACCAAAGGATCAAGCAAATCATGATTGCGAAACGTTCACTAAACTGGTTCAGCCGACTACGGGCTAAAACCATTGGCATGGTCTCCATGGCTATTGCTGTTTGTTTTCTAGCAGTCTCCTGTGCTGGTGGATCCGGGGGCGGTTCTACGCCTGTTGCTGCCGCAGGTATTGCTCCAGATGTCGTGGCAGATTACATCCACACAACCCTGGCTGCAGATAGAACGGCTTACACCAAGCACGTTATCAACCGTCTTAAGAAACTGGAGGGTAAAGATAAGCCCGATGGAGTTCTGGACGTTGAGGCAACGGAATCTTGGCAACAAACGGATGGCATCCCCTTGCCCGCCCAAATGTTCCGTCTAGGCTCTGAGATTGCTTCTGAGGGCAGCCCTTTTACCTACAGTTTGATTTCCGAATGGAACATCAATGACAATCAAGGGGTGAAGACTGAGTTTGAAAAAACAGCAGTTGAGGCGATTAACTCCACTGGAGAACCTTACAAGGAGTACCAAGAGGTTGGCGGTAAGAAGTATTTCTCTGCTCTCTACCCTGATAAGGCAGTTGCCGAGGCTTGTGTCACTTGCCACAATACTCACCCCGTTCATCTGGAGCGTTACCCCGACAAGGTATTTGAAATGGGTGATGTAATGGGCGGCGTCATGATCAACATCCCCTTGGATTAAGCCACATCTATCAAAATTAGCAGCACTATTCCATTCGTTACGGAGCTGTTAATTCCCTAACCTAGGATCCACCTTATTAGAGCGAGCCCTCAAAAGCTCGCTCTCTTCTTAAGTTCTCATTCTTTGATGTTTCAGCTCCTATGAAGCCTCGATTCTCGACACTCATTCTGCTGACCTTCGTAACAGCATTATTGCTATTACCTTTCGTCTTTAGTGGGCTTTACATGCCCCAGATTCAGGCTCAAGCATTTGAGTTTCATGAACTG
>CALLPZ010000005.1 GCA_938015405.1 uncultured Pseudanabaenaceae cyanobacterium | reverse complement strand
GCTGGAAACGAAGATCATCCCGAGCTTGAGCGAGCCACAGCTGAAGCCGCTGCCAATGTTCAAACAAGGATTCGTGGGTGAGCTCCACCATTTCCTGTCCAGCCACCGTCGATAAAGTGACGAGGCGAACGCCTGGCGCAGCAAATTGATGAATGACCTGTCGAACTTCGGTCGGCTCATTTTGTGCAGCAATGAACGTCTCCAAAGCGGCTCGCCGTCGCCTGTCTCGGGTCCCTTCACCCAGTTGGATCAAGCCTAGGAATAATCGTCGAGCGATCGCCTGTTGTCTTGTATTCAAGCCTTGATAAATCCGCTCTGCCTCTCCAGCCAAGGCTCCCCCAACCCCTCCCATGTCTCGCAAAACCTGGATAGCGGGCTTTCCTTGCCCCAGACCTTCCCAAATTTGAGTCAGGGCAAGTTGCAACAACGGCAAGGCCCCCTTGCAGCCTTCCATTTGCTCAATCAGCAAGTTAACCGTAGCGCCATCTAGGGAATGACCGACTTGCAGAGCAGGTTGAACAATGGCTGCTCTCAGACTGTCTTGGCCCATGGCAGGGACCAAAAATCCCTGCTGAGAAAACAGATAATTCAGTAAAGGATGTTTGTGAGTCTCACCCCAGAAATCACTCCGGAAGGTCAGAATGACCGACACATCCTGGGAGTGGTGTTGGGCGACATAGAGCAAATTTTCGATCAGGATATCTCGCTCTTTTGCATCACGACACAAATAGTAGATTTCCTCAAATTGATCAATCAGAAGAACGAGAGAATCCGTCTCAAGCTCGAATAAGGCTTGTAAGATCCGCTGGAGCCCAACATATTGTCCTAAAGCGTTCTTGAGCTCTAATTCCTCGGTAAACTCACGAATTTTCCGCACAGGAGCTCTATCCTGCTCAACCATTTGAACTAAAGCCTTGGCTAAGGACCAGAGTGGGTGGGTCCCAGGGCAAAAGGTTACAACTTGACAGGGAAATTGTGATTGTCGAGTCTCTTGCTTGAGCCTCGACACAAGTCCCGCTCGAGCCAGTGATGATTTACCAGACCCTGAAGGTCCATAAATCGGTAATAGCCGGATGGCATTCGGTTCTTTATGGAGCTGTCGCAGTTGCTCCCACAGCAGTTCCACTTCCGCTTCTCGACCAAAGTAGCGATCGCCATCACGTTCCCCAAACGCCGCGAAACCTGGATAAGGACTGGGGGACAGGCTTTTGCGAGCCTCGTCCGGTTGCTCCACTGCAGCTGCAGTTTGAACGGCAGCAGTTCTAAACTCATGGGGCCAAATCAAGGCAGGGACGGCTGGATTCTGACAAAGGGTAGGCAACCAACTCGCACAGGGATAATCTCCCTCTAGCCCCTGCAATTGCTCTCGGGCTTGCCGCATGGCGGGGTAAAAATCCTGGCCACTCGCCAACGCTTGGAGCAGATTTTGCAGAAACACCTGGGCCACCCGGTCAGGCACCGGCTCTCGCATGACGATCAGCTGGGGAAGATTGAGACTCTCTAGGGCCTGGGCCAGACTCAAGCCATCACAGGAGTTAAAGATGGCCAATTTGAGGCCTTGGGAGATCGCTGCCTTCAGCGCATTGCGTAACTGCTCAACCGTAATCGACTCTTCGGGATTGAGATAGAGCCTGCCACGGTTGGCCTGGCTCACACTATGACCTGCAAAAAACACAACATCCCAGCCGCGATCGTTCCAAAGCCAGCGATCTAGCTCAGAGCGAGTGGGTTCTGATAAAAAGACGACCTCTGCATGGGGCAGCGCTTCCAGGATGCTTCGATCCCGCTGCACATCGATGCCCTGGCTATGGCCCAAGATTGCCAGGATGCGAACCACGTGAGGGAGTGATTCGACACCCTTTCTATCCGCTAGTCCAACAGGTTCATAATCTTGGGAACTAAACGCAATTTCAGCCCGAGGGCAATGTTCTAGTAGATCCCAATGGTGCCAGGGTAAATGACGTAGTTGCTGATCGTCAGTTTCAATAATAATTTTGATACTGGCTCGCGGATCAATCTGCAGACGCAAGCGCTTTTCAATCGAAAAGAAACTTGTAGATTGAAGCCATGTATTTAAAGCTACTTGTAGCTGTTGGCTTAACTGCTCAAACTCAGTTCTTGAGACTTTATTAACTCGAGTTGGAGACTCAAATTCAATTCCAGCCTGAGCTGCTGCTGCCCGGTTAGGTACATTCCCTGCTGCTTGGCAAACGGCTGTCTCAACATTGGGCCGAAATGATGCCTGAAGCTCCAACTGTATATGGAGCGCCTGATACAAAACTTTCCAGCGTTGATATAGCACCAAGAGCTCTGCTAGAGGTGGAAGGCTCCCACAAAATTTAAGAGGTCTTGCCTGGGATGCTGTCCATAACTGCAGGGTAACTGACTGAAATCCCTGATCTAAACTTCCTGAGCCTAAGCTCAAGTTAATTTGCTGCTCCATAACTCTTGTTGATTGAATGGATCAAATGGATTCAGAACATCTCTCCAAAGAGGCACATACAACGATGGTGAGCAGAGTCTAATGCACCATAACCTATACCGAAATTATAGGTAATTTCTCCTCTCAACAATCATGCAGCCTATGCATCACAACCCAGTTGATTACGATTTGTAGCAGAGAATCAATATCCCAGGCACAAACCGAGATATTGCAGTGAATGTTGCCCCCTGTGTAACCTTCTTCGGATGCTTTCTGTCACTCATGCATCGCGCTGCTAATTCCTAAGCTGGGAGAATGCAGAGATGTAGGTCTAGTCGAGAGTATCTGGTCTTTGCCAATCTGGCGTGACTGCTTCCCAGCAGGGTGGTTCACCAGAGACTGGCGATGCCCAGCGCCTTATCTAAGGTCCTCCAGTCGCTGTAACAACTGTTCTGCTTCCTCAGCGAGATCTGCCGTTTTAGGCCATTGTCCAGTGACAATATCCTGAGCGTGGGCCAAGTTATTACGCAATACTTCTAGGTCTTTGAGCAGTTTCTCGCCTTGATTCTTCGACTCTGGATGCAAAACCCGGTGTAATTTTTCGCTCTTGAGCAGAATATCTCGCTTGTCACAAAACTGGAGACAATCTGCTAAGTCAATTTCTGCATTGCTCGCCTGCCGCCGCTCTAGCATTGCCTGGGCAATGCCAAGGCGCATGTCCGAGAGATATTGCTTCCAAGTATTGTGGGGATAGGTGGCGCGGATCACCCGCAGTAGCTGCATTTCAGTCAGGGAAATCAGCCCAAACAGCCACATCCGCACGGGCGCTTTTTGGATATCTCCCAGGGTGACGATGCCATTCACCTGGCCCAGGCTTTCCACAAAGAGATATGGCGTTTCCCGCATGGCCAAAATAGCTTGGACCAAAGGCTCTGAATCCTGGATGAGTAAATGTTGGGGGAAAGATTTGGCACGATCGCCCAAGACTCCTCCCCTGGCTCCCCCCTGGGGCAACCCATCACTCAAATCCACTGCTCTTGCATAACCAGTGACAAAGCCCCCCTGTCGTACGCCAATCACATCGTAATTGCGCTCAACTAGAAAGATTTTTGCCGTTGCCTCAGCAACATCAGTATCAAATGAAGCCAACGGCTCCGCAATATAGCGCACGGTGATATCGCGACTAAAAATCTCCCGCAAGTCGAGGGAGGAGGACTTGAGATGCTTCATTCCTCCAGCTTAAGCCAGCGGTAGTACCAACATCGAGGGAGCTTCTTCGCCAGTCAAGATTCGTAGCGTGATCACCTGATTCTCCACCTGAGCGGTGACGTTGGGATGCTGGCCTGTACCTGGGTTGACGGCATAGGCAGGGAAGCAGGATGCACTCAGGCTTAGCCGCAGCGCATGGCCTTGGGGGATGCAAATGCAAGTGGATTGCAGGGCAACTTGATAGGCCTCACTGATGGGGCATTTTTCAGCATCTGTGACCCGCCGATAACCTTGGCTAAAGTTAAAAACTTGGCCATCCTCGCGCACCTCAGAGAGCACCGCACAGATATCAAAACTAGGGGCATCGCTGTCACAGTGAACGAAGAGGGTGATATCTCCAGCGATCGCCAAGTCCTCGGTCAGAGCTGCTGTCGTATAGGTCACCACATCGCTACGCCCATCAATGGCACTCCGCTCAAACGGGCCATTGGGAAAGGCACTATGGCCTCCCAAGGAGGGAACCGGTCGCCAGGGATCATGGACAATCCCATCCTCTGCTAATTCATAGGCAGACTCATCGCCCCCTTCAGACTGGGTGTCTAAGATCCGCTGCAGCTTCCCGCGATCGTCTCGCATCGCCGCCAGGCCATCACTCTCCAAGCGGAAGGAGGCCACCGAGCTTGCTCGGGTATCCAGGGGCATCTCCGGCCAAGACTCAAAACCACGCCAGTGATTCCGACCCATTTCAAATAATGAGACGGGTTGCTCAGCCAACAACCCCGTATCCATTCCCTTTAGGAACTGATTGAACCAGCGAATTTGTAACTGATCCATCAGACTGGCGGCCTCCGGGCCAAAGTCCAAAGCCCCGACTCGCCGATTCCAAGGCAAATGGCCCCAAGGCCCAATGTGCAAATGTTGGGGCGATTGCATTTTCAAAGGGCTCGTCTCCCCTGCAACCCGCTGAAACAGATTCAGCGTGCCTCGCAAATAGGGATCAAACCACCCGCCAATATGCAGCATCGGCAGATCAACATCGGTCAGATTCGGCACCAGAGCCTGCCAATAGGCCTCGTCACCCTGACTGTTTTCCACCCAATCGTGATAGAAGGAATCCGAGGCTAAGTGAGCCAAAGCCTCTGGCTGGCTAGGAATCTCATCGTAGAGCGGCAAATTGCGGGCTGCTGCGACCAACTGACCAAAAGCTTCAACATCACCGGTCAACTTAGCCGTCTCTGCAGCTAATTGCGTAGCCCATGCCATACCGGCCTGGAGACAAAATGCTCCCCCTTCATAGGCCCAGTCGCGGTAAAGGTCATAGGCCAGCATGGCTGGGCAAAGGGCTTTTAAGGCCTCCGGTCGTCGAGCCGCTGCATAGAGCTGGGTCATTCCCTGGTAGGAAAAGCCGTACATCCCCACATTGCCATTGCTACCGGGCAGCCCAGCAGCCCAGTTAACAGTGTCTTCCCCATCATCCACTTCCGTCGCGAACAGCTTGAACTCCCCTTCGGAGCTGCCCCGACCACGCACATCTTGAATGACCACAATGTAGCCCTGGGCTGCATACCAACGAGGATGGGCGTAGACCACAGTGGAAGCGATCTCCCGTCCGTAGGGTTGTCGCATAAGCAACACCGGGAAGGTTTCTGCTTCTGCTCCCTGGGGTCGATAGACATCCGCATCAAGGCGAACTCCATCACGGGTTATCATGGACAACGTTTCAAGGGTGATTTGATACATGGTAGCCATATGATGCAGCACAAACACTGATGATCGGACTGGATCTCGAACTCGCTATCTCACCGGACAAACGCGGGTTGCAGTTAGAGTTGCAATTCAATGGGTCAGTCTTGCTAAGCGATCTAGGAGTTCCTTGGCTCAGGCCTCTCAACTTTCGGACTCCCAACTTATCAGAGCATCGAGACTATGTATAATCAATCACTAGTTATAGTGAAAAGAAGCACGAAGTAATCGAACTTTCATGGGGTTTTCCCTTCATAATCGGCAGCTCGCATCTGGGAGCTGAGCTACCATAAAGGCACTCGCCATCGGTAATCCCATGGATATGAACCCCTTCAGCCCTACACCACCAGATTGGGCAGAAAAGGCCACCCATGCTGTGCCTTTTTGCTGCCCAACCTGCCAGGCTAGCCCTCAGGTCGCCACCCAGGTGTGGCTAAATCGCCGCGCTCCAGTGTTCCTTGAAGGGTTTAGTCGCCGCAAGTGGCAAGAGTTTTACCTCTGTGAATGCGAAACGGCTTGGTGGGGCTGGAGTAACGATCGCGAGACGCCAGAATGGCTAAGGGAGCGCAATGCCCGTCGCGATGCCGCTGAAAACAACTGATAACCGCTTCCGATAGCTCTACGGTTGAATCCGGCAGTTTTAGAAACTAGTCTGCATGACAGAACCTAAGCCAAATGCTCTGCTGGCTTAGGTTCTGTCATTTGGTTAGGAGAATTGGAGCTGCCTCAACCGTCACTATATGGATTGCCCAGATATTGTTGTTTCAAAGCAGTTGCATTTTAGTATATGAATCTATCTATTTAAAATATTGAGTTTGAATAGAAGGAATAACCACCTAATTTGTTTCAAACGATTACGATTCACATCACCATCTGCCCTCTCTCGCCCTGACAGACCATGTCCTAAGTGATGTGAATCGCAGCAATCAATCACCTAGTCGTAAACCACCAAGGCTTCCACGGAGACTTCGGGTAACTTGGCTCGTCCTGCCAGTCCTGCTAGTTCAATGGCAAAAGCAAATCCCGCTAAGCTTGCCTCTGTTTTACCAATGAGCTGAGCTGCCGCTTGGGCTGTACCGCCCGTTGCCAGCAAGTCATCCACAATCACCACACGGCTGCCAGGCTTAAACGCATCTTGGTGGAGTTCTAGGCGATCGCTGCCATATTCCAACTCATATTCCACTGCATGAATCGCCGCAGGCAATTTGCCCGGCTTACGCACAGGCACAAACCCCACCCCCAGGCGATCGGCAATGGGCATGCCAAAGATAAAACCCCGAGACTCAATCCCAACAATATAGTCCGGCGAAAGCTGGGCACAGCGTTCCGTCAGCTGCTCCAAGGCATATTTCAAACCCGCCGGATCCTGCAGAAGCGTTGTAATGTCGCGGAACAGAATGCCTTCCTTGGGAAAGTCTGGTATTTCACGAATGAGGGCTTTAAGGTCCATGGGTGTTGAAAGAGGTAGTAAGGCGATTAATCCAAGCGATTAATCCTTGAGCATGTTCGCACACATGATTCCAGAAGCCACTACGGCAGGAACGCCTATACCGGGCAAGGTACTGTCACCGACACGATATAGGTTTTTGATGGGAGTCTTGGGACCGGGGAAATGACCCTGCCCCGCCGCGATCGCGGGACCATAGGTGCCCTGGTAGCGCCGCAGGTAGCGGGCATGGGTGAGGGGAGTGCCGATTAGATTGACCGTGATGCGATCGCGCAGATCTGGGATCACCCGTTCCAGGGCACGATAGAGGGTTTGAGCCTTGTCCTGCTTCTTCTGTTCATACTGGTCATCTTTCACCCAACCGTCATGGGGTTCTAGGGTATAGGCATGGACCACATGGTGGTTGGCTGGTGCCAGTTGGGCATCCCAAACCGAAGGAATCGAAATCATGCAGGTGTTTCCCAGCAGGGTTACATCCTGCTGATCATCATGGACCACCACATGATGACCGGTGAGGTTGTCTAAGCCCTCAGCTTTGATCCCCAGATGTAGATGCATAAAGCTTTCCACTGCGGGAGTCTTGCTCTGCTCTTCCCCATAGCCCGCAGGCAACGATCCCTTGGGCAACAGTTTGCCATAGGTGTCCCAGAGGGTCGCATTGGAAATGACCCGCCGAGCAGCAATCACTTCCCCTGATTTCAAACGAACCCCCGTAGCTTGGTGTTTCGAGAGTTGAATTTCTGCCACGTGGCTACTCAAGCGTAACTCTCCCCCGTGGCTCTTAAAGGCTCGCAATAGCGCATCCACGATCGCGCCACTGCCACCGATGGGATAATCAATGGGCGTGGTATCCCGTTCCCCCAACATAAAGGCGACTTCT
>CALLPZ010000004.1 GCA_938015405.1 uncultured Pseudanabaenaceae cyanobacterium | reverse complement strand
GCGGTCTAATCAGGAAATGGAGCCTGGCTAAACCTTCACCCCTCGCCTTGGGCATCCTAGGCAAAGCATCAGTGAGAGTCAGCGCGAATTGCATCGACCGGCCCAACCTTTGCCGCGTCCATCAATGATCACAGTTTGCCCTGTCGGCTCCTCTCTCCGCTACACCCCTTTCAATCGTCCCAGTGAAATCTCCGGCTTGGTTGCGGGGGCTCCGTTCAATGACCTTGCGGCTCGCGATATGCTCCAGAACCAGGGCATTGAATTTCGCGATGAAGCCGATGCCGATATTCTCGTGAGTGGCACGTTTAAGGGGCTGGCGAAAAGCCTGCTCAAGTATGGCAATCGCAAACGCTATTTGATTTGGACGATTGAACCTAGGTTTGATACCTGCTTTGCGGCCCAGCGGTGCTATCCGTTCTTGCCGCCGATCCACATCTTCAATCTCTATAGCCGTCCCTTCGAAGACAATTTGTTTTTCTTGCCTAAGGGGCAGTCGCTGATGCAACTGAGACGATTCTCGGGATTTGAGGAGCGCTCTCAGCAGCGTCGCATTATTACCCTGATGACCCACCAGGCTGGGCGAGACTGGCGCTTGCCCTATGAGGGGCGTGATTTAGATCTTTGTAATTTGCGGACTGAAATTGCGATCGCGGCCCATCGCCAAGATCGCATTGATATCCATGGTCGCAAGTGGCCCCAGAATATTGCTGTCCAGGGAGAGTCCCGAGGCAATAAGGACTGGCGCAATCTCAAGACTGGTATTTTGCAGGATTACCATTTCAATCTCTGTTTCGAGAACACCAACTGGCCCTACTACTGCAGCGAGAAAATCTGGCAGGCGATTCAGGGGGGCTGTTTGCCGATTTATTACGGTGAAGGGAATCGCATCTACGATGATTTCCCGGAGGATAGCTTTATCGACTATGCCCAATTGGGGAGTCCCGAGGCCTTGTTCTGGTTCTTGGATGAGATGTTGCCCCAAGAATTTCTCGAGCGCTATAACCGCTGTGTGGAGACCTATAACTCTGCCCTAGATCGTTACTATGCGACGGATCCCACGGAGCGATTGCTGAAGAAGACGGTGGCGAAGCTGCAGGCGATCGCAGGCTATTCCGGCACCCAGGTTTCTGGGCTGGATGACCCAGAAGTTGCCGCTCAGTCTTCCTAGCGACCCCAAATGGCATCGAAGTAGGCAGAGGAGCCAATTAAATTCAGGGGGAGTCCCTGGATTGACTTGAGTTGGGCGATCGCCCCTCGAATATCATCACTATCTCCGCTGAAGGAAAAATCTCCCCAAGTGACTGATTCCGTGGGAGCGATCGGGGCGATGCAGTATCGCAGAAGAAAGTCTGTGGTTTCGCTGTAGTAAGCGCAGTAGAGGTCGGGGCCTGGGCTGCTGTCGGCTAGGGTGCGATCGCTGGTCAAATGTTGTCTTAAGTCAGCGTAGGAACTGCGCTGTCGCCGGGTAAGCTGGCCGTCTTTCTCATGCCAATCTTCAAAGGTGTAGAGGCCGCAGCAGTCGTATCGTTCCTGGCAATAGTCCGTCAGGGCGATCAAGCATTGGCGTAGCATTCCCAGGGGAATCCAGTCTTCCAGGATAAGGCTTTCGGCATGGAAGGGCTTTTCGTCAATTTGCCAGGCGGGATCGAGGATATTGTCCATGGAGCCATGGTAGAGCAGCGTCGTGGTCAACTAACGTTTACATGCGGCATTGCAAATGGTTTCTTCTCGGCCTTTTGGGGATGAACACCTTGTGACTCGGTGGTTAATCGCTTCAGCTTAATCTTCGAATATCACCCGTCGATAGAGCGATTCCACTTGGACCTCTAGCCCAATCGACTCCAGCCGAAAGTAGTCATCTGCTCCATAGGGGTGCAAGGTCCAGAGTCCATCCTCGCCCCGGCGAAATAGCTCAACCCCCGCCTGCTTTGATTGAACTAGCACATACTCTTGGAGGCTGTCCAGCGCCCGAAACTGGGCAAATTTACCGCCGCGATCAAAGGCTTCTGTGGAAGGTGAAAGCACCTCAATGACGAGGCTAGGAAAGCGCACAATCGACTCGGCTGCACTGTCCCCACTAGCTCGATCTCGCTCATCACAGGTGACGACTAGATCAGGGTAGAAATAGTCCCTGCCGTTGGCCATCTCAGTTTTGATATCTGCAAAATAAACGGCGCAGGGGCCATCGCCCAGATGCTCGTCCAGTTGATCTAATAGATTAATGCCGATGCGGTTATGGGCCTTTGTACCGCCGACCATGGCATAGGCTTCTCCCTTGAAAAACTCATGGCGCGCTTCCTGGGTTGCTTCCCAGGCAAGGTATTCCTCAGGCGTCATGGATGGGGAGTCGCGCAGTGCAATCATGGTGCAGCAGTTTGTGGCAGCGGATGACTCTATTTTAGCGATACCGCCGCGATCGCCTCTTACAGTGCTGCGAATAGTGCTTCCCAGGGAATGGCTGCGGGGCGATCGCCTTCATTCACAATCTCAAACACCTTCCCCTTCGCTGCCTCAGAGTTTAGGCAAGCTACCGCTGCTCCCGCCACGTCAATACGGCTGCTTTCGCCATTGATTGTGTCACCAGTGCCCAGCTTGACGCCTTGTTTGCCTTCGGTGGTGGCTTTGAGCAGGGTGTTGAGGTCGTAGGAGGTGTAGGGACCGTCGGTGAGGCGGGCGGGGCGGATGATGCTGTAGGGCCGACCGGAGGTGGTGATGGACTGTTCGCCTTTTGCTTTGGCGTTGAGCACACCAAAGGAATTGAGGACGTTGAAGGGGAAGGAGTCTTTGCGATTAATGCCGCAGGAGGAGATAAAGACGAAGCGCTGGAGGTCTTCGGGGGACGCTTCGACTAGGTTTTTGACGCCGGTTGCATCGACAATTTCTGGACTGTTTTTGGCTTTGCGATCGCGATAGTCTTGGTCCACCAAAACCTGAGGCCAAGCCATCCATTCAGGTTCGTTGCCGAAGTCAAATTGCCAGCGTTTGGAGGGAAAGGCCGTGGTGCCGGTGGCGCAGATGATGTGGGTGACGCCATCGGTGGCAGCGGCGAGGCTGTGGGGCTTGCGGATGTCGCCAATGACAATTTCAACCTTGTCGCCAAACATTTGCTTGGCCTTGTCGGCACTGCGGGTCATGACGCGAACGCGGAAGCCCTGGTCGATGAGCATGCCGGTAGCGAGCTGGCCAACGCCGCCCGTTGCCCCTGCAACCAAAACCAAGTAATCCGAGTTAGCCATGATGCCGCTAAGC
>CALLPZ010000003.1 GCA_938015405.1 uncultured Pseudanabaenaceae cyanobacterium | reverse complement strand
GTGGTGAGGCTACTGGAACCGCTGAGACTGGGGGCTCCGTTGGTAAAGGTAATGCTGATTTCATTGTCAGTACCGCGACTCTCGACCCCAGCATTGCCAAAGGATTCACCGCTGCTCGTGACAGTGCCAGCCGCCAAGGTGCCAGCAACGCCATTGAGGCTGGCATTGCCCGTCTGGAAGGCAAGGTTATCAGGGCCGCCATCATGGGTGAGTTCAATACTGCCTGAATTATTGGTCCCGGTGGTGTTGATTGTGCTGACATCACCCGGGATAATGCCGCTGCCTTGAATTGTTCCAGCAGCAGTCAGGCTTACGGCCCCTGCATTGCCGGTGAACGTGCCCGGACTGACTTCAAAGCCCGTGGCTGATGCATTGGCACTGATCAATTGCACATTCCCTGTTGCATTGACACCAATGCTGCCCGCATCCAGTCCATTAAACGCATCCGGGCTGGTCGCTGAGCTATCCAATATCCCCAAGTTCACATCGCCTGTGACTGAAATATCAATGTCACCCGCTTGAAATGCGGCACCATCGGTGCCATTGACTGAGCTGGTGACGTTACCCAGGGTGAGGCCATTACCGCTAGTAACGCTTACATCGCCTGACTGATAGTTGGCAATGCTGGTACCACTATCGACGGAGGTGTTAATGTCAGTGATGGTTGCTGCACCACCGGCTTGGACCGTGACATTGCCAGCGGTGAGGTTATCCCCCGTGGAGTTGTTGTTGAGGATGGAAGCATTGAGCAGGCCTGCGGTGATATCACCCGGCGCGCTGAGGGTGATGTTGCCTGCCTGGGTGGGGAACAGTGAGACTGTCGCCAGGCTTGTGTCCACATCTCCTGCAATGGTGATGCTGGCATTGGCGGCGGCTGGACTGCTCCCCGTAAAGGTGCTGCCGCCAGCAGTCGTGGGCAGAGCTGTCGCCGTATCGCTGAGGGTTGTGCCTGCCCTCAAAATGACGGAGGGCAAAGTGGTTAGCTCAGTGAAGTCTGGATCGGTGGTTGGAATGGTGGCAATGTCGGGGGCTGTAATGGTGATGTTGCCCGTGCTGATGCTGCCAGTGGCTTCGACTTTTAGGGCCGTGCCGGTGTAGTCGCCAAAGGTCACGTTGCCTGCGGCTCGGATAATTGGGTCATAGAGACTAATAAAGGCGTTCGTACCGCCCTGGGGGTTGGTCAGGCTAAAGTCGCCGCCGCTGGTGAAGTGAGCATCGGCAGAGATGGCGTTGTTGCTGATTAGCCGCAGGCTGCCACCGCTTTGGATGAGCGTAGCGGGATTGCTGAGGGCGAGGATATCGAGGATATTGTTGCCCTGGAGGGTGAGGCTGCCCCCAGCTTTGGCGACAAAGGGGTTGTTGCTGCCATCGCGGATGGTGAGGCGATCGCCTGCCACCACTGCCAAGTTACCCCCGGTCTGCAAATCGCTGCCTTGGAGAATGACATCGCCGCTGGCCGAAACGATCGCTCCCTTCGCTTCCAGCTGTTGTAGCACCACGTCTCCGCGACTCAGCTCAGGAAGGGCCGTTGGGCTAAAGCTGGGCGGTAGATTCTCGGGATTGGCGATCGCACTGGCGTCAATCTTGAGCGTTGCTCCAGCATCCCCCAGTCGAACGCTGCTTTGCCCCGGCGCTGCAACAACATTGACCTGCCCCTCAGGAACCGAGAGGCGACCGCTGCTGGTGATGCTGCCACCCATGAGGGTGAGCTGTTGCCCCGGCGTGAGGGAGAGATTGCCCTGGTTGAGAATGCTTGCAGGGGCTGCGCTGGAAAAGACAAAGCTATCGGGGTTGCCAAGGAGCTGACTGTAGTCGTTGTTGCCGAAGACGTTGAAGAATTGGTTGTTGAAGGTGAGGCGATCGCTCGTACTGGCGGTAAACGCCCCGGGTAAGCTGAGTTGAGCATTGGGGCCAAAAATCATCCCTGCCGGATTGAGCAGAAATAGGTTGGCATTGCCGCCAGTCAGGCTGAGCTGCCCGTCAATGACCGATAGCTCACCGCCATTAATCCGTCCCAGAATATTCTCAATGGTGGGATTGGCGATGAAATTTGCGGTTTGCCCCGCATTTACTCCAAAGCGCTCGAAGCTATGGAAGAGGTTATTGCCAGCCTGAACACCGCCTGTAATGTTGAGCTGACTGCCATCGGTGTCAACCTGGGTGCCAGTGCCATTGGGCACAATGACCTGGGTGAGTTGTAATTCCCTCGGCTGCTGGCTGAGAGCCGCTTCTTCTTGGGGGATTGCAGGTAGCTGGGGCGGAATGGCAAACAAGGGCATGGTTGCTGCTTCGGGTGGGGCTAATGCTCTCTAGGTCGGTGAAATGCACTATATGCATATTTCCCTTTTTATTTTTACGAGAGTCAAAGCGGCCCATCGGTATGATGCAGCATCAATCTTGATGATGTGAGGCGAGAAGCTGCATAACTGTGGGATTTGCCCCTATGGAAGAACTGTCATTCAAAAATGGTTGCCCCACCATTTCTTACCATGGACAAGTTTCTTACCGCAGTTCTCCTCACCATTGCCATCTTTAGCTACCGCACTGTGTTGACGGGTAGTGAGCCCGGCGGTGGTCGCGAAGCTGAGCAGATGCAGAATATTGTGACGATCTTGGCTGCAGAACAGTAAAGGCTGCTGTTCCAGAATCCAGAACAACAGCCTTTTGCAAGCGAAGCAGATTAATCAGTCAGCCATGGAATTAGTAAGCCATGGAATAAGACTTGAACCCTACCGATATTGCTTGGGTTAGTCTTCCGATGAGGGAGCGAGATAGATCGATAGGCCCACACCGTAGCCCGCGATGGTTCCGGTGACGCCGAGGGGGCCTAGAAAAATCCACAGTAGGCCAAACAATAAACAGCTACTGAGACTGAGGCCAGCCAAGATGGCAGCGTCTTCTAAATGATCTTGCATGGTGCGTCTGAGTTGAGGGGGATGAGGTCTCAATTGCCTAGATGAGGGGCAATTTTTCCTTCAAGGAGCAACAGGCCAGTTTCAACCTGTTTGACTCCTGATGAGACCTGAAATGGAAGCGTTGTAGCAGAAGCCTGCTGGAAGTCTTCTAGATGCTGGGCCCAGCCTAACCAAGCCCAGCTTGGGCTGACATCCGAAAATCTATGCCCATAGCGCCTTTTTATGAGTTCCTAGGGACCTGATAAATCAGGGATTTCACCTCCGGTTTAGATCCTTTGGGGAATGAGAAATTCTTGGGCTCTCCCTGGGCTCTCCCTGGGCTTTGAGGCGCGGAAAGCACTCAGGTTGAGCTAGGATGCCAGCCAGGGACTAGATGCGAGAGCAAGGTTATGGATAGTTACAGGCTGATTGTTGTGGGCGGCGGGCTATGTGGTGCAGCAGCGGCCTATGAGTTAGCCAAGAAGGGGGCCGAGGTTCTGCTGGTGGATGAGTCGGCAGATATCGCTGGGGCCACTCGCTACAGCTATGGCGGTATTGCCTATTGGGCGGGGACGACGCAGCTGACGAATGAGCTTTGTGCGGCGGCTAAGGCGCGCTATCCCCAGTTGTCCGAAGAACTCTTAGGTCATGACACCCAGTTTCGCCCCAAGTCGCTGTTGCTGACGATTGATGCTGGTCGAGATCCCGTGGATGTGGCGCGGGACTACGTTTGTTTTGTGGATAAGCCCCAGCTGTTGACGGTGGCGGAGGCGGTGGAGCGGGAGCCGTTGCTGGATGCGGAGAATATTAGTGGTGCTTTTGAGGTGGAGCATGGTCATGTTTGCCCTGTGGCCATGACCCAGGCTTATCGCCAGGCCTTTGAGAAGCTGGGCGGAACGATCCGCATTGGGCGGGTAGAGAAGCTGTTGCGGGAGGGGAATGCGATTCAGGGGATTCAGATCGATGGTGAGGCGATCGCCAGCAAGCATGTGGTGATTAGTGCGGGGGCTTGGAGTCGCGAGATCTTGAAGCAACAAGGAATTGAGCTGCCGCTGTACTTTAGCCATGCCGAAATGATTGAGGTCTCGGCAGCGGATGCCTCTGGTATACAGATGCAGAGCCTGGTGATGCCTGCGGAGCAGAAGCGCTTTGGCCTGGAGGCGCAGATGGGTCAGGCGGAGTTTGCGGTGCAGTGGCGAGAGGCAGATCAGGAGCTGATGCCGCCGGTTTTGGATGCGGGGGTGATTCAGTTTGAGGATGGCCATATTGCCATGGGGCAGATTAGCCGAATGCAGACGAGCACTGCGGTAACGGCGGATGC
>CALLPZ010000002.1 GCA_938015405.1 uncultured Pseudanabaenaceae cyanobacterium | reverse complement strand
CAAGTCAACAAAGTCTATGTCAGCCAGGATATAGTCCCAAACCCGCGATGCCTCGAATAAGCTCAGTTGCAATCTAAGTATCGCTGGTAATCTAAAATGCTCGGGTACAATTAGGTGCGCTTCATTAGGAGAATGCGATGGCCTCCTTGGATTCCCAAGCTCAACTGCAACAACTTCAGGGTGAGTTAACTCAGGTGGTGCAGCAGTTACCCAGCTTGGAACATGGCAAGCTCATTCACCAGGCTCTAGAAAGCCTCATTGCCATTAGCCAAGAAAATTTGGATCGCCTGGACTGGAAAATTCTTCTGGGCTCCCTGCAAGACATGGAAAAGGCTTTTCAGGTTCTTGCTCCTTATCGCCACACCCGCAAAATTGCCGTTTTTGGCTCCGCTCGCACAGCGAAGGATGACCCGGACTATGCAATGGCACGGGACTTCTCGAAAACCATGGCGGATAAAGGCTTTATGCTGCTCACTGGCGCAGGCGGCGGCATTATGGAAGCAGCCAATGAAGGGGCGGGGCGCGATCGCTCCTTTGGTCTAAACGTATATCTCCCCTTCGAACAGAGTGCCAATCCCTTTATTGAGGGCGATGAGAAACTACTGACCTTTAAGTACTTTTTTACCCGAAAGCTCTTTTTCCTGCGAGAGACGGACGGAGTGGCAGTCTTTCCCGGTGGCTTCGGCACTATGGATGAGTTATTTGAATGTCTCACTCTGATGCAAACAGGGAAATTTGGCCCAGTGCCTCTGATTCTCGTGGACTGCCCTGGCGGTGACTATTGGCAAGACTGGGAGCGCTATGTGAATGAACAGCTCCTGAAAAAGGGGCTGATTAGCGGGGAAGATCACCATCTCTACACCATTACTGATGACGTAGAAGTGGCCGAAGCTGCGATCGCAAACTTCTATCGCGTTTACCACTCCAGTCGCTATGTTGGCAGCGACTTTATTATGCGTCTCAACACAGAGCTCACTGATGTAGAAGTGACGCGTCTGAATCAAGACTTCAAGGATATTGTTGTGAGTGGTGTCATCGAGAAAACGATGGCTCTGTCGGAAGAGAAAGAGGATGACACGGCATCTCTACCTCGGCTGAAATTTCACTATAATCAGCGAGATACTGGACGGCTATATGAACTCATTGCTGAGGTCAATCGAGTGGGAGATAGCCACCTAAAAGAGGCTCACCCGGAGCAGCGATAATCATCTCAATGTTGAGGGTTTTTCAAAGCGTTAGATATCAACTGATATCTAACGCTTTTTTGCGACTTATAAGACCGATTTAATGCAATAAGATTCAGGTTCCTGGGTTTGCCGGTGGGGAAGCTTTTGCATTCATAGAGAATTTAAAATCAAGCGATTAGAGTTTTGTATTACGACACTAAGCAGACTACTATCTGCAAGCCATGGAGAGACCCGCAATACGTCGCTTCGGTATGACAGTCCAAAACTCTTGGCCCAAGCCTTTCCTGCAGAAGCAGTGCCAAGGCTGTTCAGGATCGCCTTCCTTCAATGCAGCTGTGACGTATGCGCCCTCGACAGAGTCGCAGAAGAGAGTTGTCGCCATCATTCCAAGCCCCTAGATGGCAGAACGGTAACCACGCCAGATCTAGTCCTCTATCCTTTGGGTTAGATCTGGCATTTCGTCAGCTGACTTGATCAGAAACAATGGTGATTTGCTGAGATGAGCTTGGGAGGAAATGTGGCGATCGCAAAATCTCAAATTAAATCGTGAGGATGAAGAAATCAGGTCCCGCCAAACAAATGCCTGCCCTTTTCCAATAACCACGATTTCTTTACTTTTAACTGGACAAATCTACCCAAAATAGACAGGCGGTCAATTTTCATGTTTTTTTTAATGAACCTAGATTCATTAGCCATGTAAATATGCCTTAGTAAAAGTATTTCTCCTCTAGACGGAATTGGGATAGCTATTTAACCTAAAAACTATTATCCGTAGATTAGCTGAATAATTCCATCTGCCTCCAGGAAAATCTGTGATTGTATCAATGCCACTCCTATGGCTTTGGCATTATCACGTCAGTAGGAGTCTTGTGCTAACTGAACAGCTATCTGTCTGAACCACTGTGTACAGACAAACTCACGGTACTGTCTCAGGGTGAATCAACCATGTGTATTACTGATTTAGAACTGATGAACGGCTTGCCCCTTCCAAAGGGGCAAGCCGTTCATCAGCGACCCATAAATCTAGTGTCGCAGACGGGAGGTTTCGCCCGGCTCAGGCATCGTCGACTGGCTTAAGCATTCTTGTCGCTTTGCTCTCGCTGTCGATTGTCTAACCCCCTGGTCTGCACACCATGAGCTATGGTCCTCTACCCTCAGAGCAAGAAACCACTTGCTACTCTAAGTCCCCCAAGGCAGTCCAAGCCGGTCTGTCACCTTTGAGCGATCAGCAACTCGAAGGTGCCACCGCTTCAGGGCTGGCTTCCGATCGCCTGCACGGGATTCTGGAGAGCATTGATGATGGGGTCGTTGTACTGGATCCCCATCGCCAGATTGTCTTTAGCAACGAAGCTGCAAGACGACTGCTTGGCGATCGCCTCAGCCAGTTTTCTGCTCCCAACTGGGCCCAGTGTTTTCAAGGCTTGATGCCCTTGGTGGAGTTGCCAGGGGGAGGTACCGAAGACATCTCCCTGCATAGAGCTGGCAATAGCATTGAGATTTTTCTCACCCACCGCCAGGCACCTAAGGGATTATGGCTCAGCGTCACAGAGAGAGCTCTGAGCAACGAGGCCTATGGTGCTCGGGGCAGCGTCATTATTTGCCGCAATATTAGCCAGTACAAGGAAGTAGAGGAGCGCTTGCTCCATGATGCTTTCCACGATCGCCTGACGGGTCTCCCCAATCGCAACTATTTATTGCGCCAGTTGGAAAGTGCCATCCAACGCTGCGAGCAAATAGGTAACCATGAGTTTGCAGTTCTCTTCCTAGACCTAGATCGTTTCAAGGTTATCAATGACAGTTTGGGGCCTGTGGCAGGGGACCAACTCCTAACCTTCGTAGCCCAACGACTCAAACGCTGCCTCCGGGAAGACGACACGATTGTGCGTTTGGGGGGAGATGAATTCGCCATTCTGCTCACCCAGGTTAAGCGGCAAGATTACAGTCAGCAAGTCGCAGAGCGCATCCACCAGGAGCTGATCAATCCCTTCTGCGTAGATGGCCATGAAGTGTTCGCGAATGTCAGCATCGGCATCGCCAACGGTAGTCATGCCTATCAAAAGCCTGAGGAAATTCTACGCGATGCAGACATTGCGATGCATCGAGCAAAGAAGGAAGGCAAGGCTGGCTCCCAGACCTTTGACAAGGCGATGCATGTCAACGCAGTCAAGCTGCTGCATTTAGAAAATGACATTCGCCGAGCGGTGGACCGTGAGGAGTTTCACGTTCACTACCAACCGATTATTTCCTTGCATAACAAGGAAATTGCAGGCTTCGAAGCCTTACTGCGCTGGCGCCATCCCAATCGCGGCATCGTTGGTCCTTCAGAGTTTATTCCCGTTGCTGAGGAAACCGGACTGATTAGCACCCTGGGTCTGTGGGTGCTGCGGGAGAGTTGCTACCAAATGCGCCTCTGGCAATTGCAATTCCCCCAGGCCAAAGACTGGGTCATGAGCGTCAATATTTCGGGACGTCAGCTCCTGAAGCCGCTGTTTCTCGAAAGCGTGGAGCGGACGCTAGTGGAAACGGGTATGCATCCCAAGAACCTGAAGCTGGAGATTACCGAAAGTGTTTTGCTCTCCAACAGCCATAAGGTCACGGATGTACTCCATCAGCTCCAGGGCATGGGTATTCAGCTCGCCATGGATGACTTTGGCACTGGTTACTCTTCTATGAGCTACCTTCTAGATTTTCCCTTCAACACCCTCAAGATTGATCGCTCCTTCATCAACAGCATGGAGCATTCCAGCAAAAAGCTGGGCGTCGTACGCTCCATCATTGCCATGTGCACAAACCTAGAGCTGAGCGTCATTGCCGAGGGCATTGAAACCCCCAGCCATTTAGCCCAGCTAAAAGTGCTCAAATGTGGTTACGGCCAAGGTTTCTTATTCTCTAAGGCTCTGCCTCCCCAGGAAGCCGAAACCTTTATCAATTCTGAAATGGTTGAAGCTGCTGGCAAGCCCGATGCCGATGCCATGCAACTCCTGGCAGAGCAAATGAACGAAGAGCGCCTGCTCCTCCATATCGAAAATCTGCAGCAGGAATTGGAAGAGGTGAAGCAGGAGAAAAATGATTTAGAGATTCTGCTAGACAATGCCACAGAGCATGCTTCCCTGGTGGAGTCTGAGTTGGAGCGAGAGATTACCGACTACCAAAAGACGGAAGCAGAATTACAGAAAGTCAACCAAGCCCTGGAAAACCTATCCATCAGTGATGGTCTAACTCAGCTGGCCAACCGTCGCCGCTTTGACGAGTACTTAGAGGAGGTATGGGAGCAACTCCAAGACAGCGGAGATGCGCTGTCTTTGGTCATGCTAGATGTCGATTATTTCAAGCATTACAACGACACCTATGGTCACCAAGCAGGAGACGACTGCTTAATGCAGCTCGCCCAAGTGATGGAAGTTGCAACCCAAGGAATCGAGCATTGCCTGGCAGCTCGCTATGGGGGGGAAGAGTTTGCGGTGGTTCTACCCAGTAGCCATGCAGGCACCGCCTTGGAAGTAGCAGAACGGATTCGTCGAGGTCTAAAAGCCAAGCAAATTCCCCATTCCCGTTCCATGGTGAGTCCTTGGGTGACGGTGAGCCTGGGCATTGTCAATCTGCTTCCAACTGCTCAACAGTCCGTCGGCACATTGATTACCGCTGCAGACCGGGCTTTGTACCAAGCCAAAGCCCAAGGGCGCGATCGCTTCATTCTCTTTTCAAGCTGATCGCCAGTGTTGATGAGATTCAACGCTCTACAACGACAAAATAGGAGATCCAGACCTCAAGCTGCCTGCATCAGAAACAGCACCGCAGACCGGGGAGCCACTTGATATTGCTCTTGCTCCACCACAGGCGCAACCTCCACAGCACAGAAGTCCTGGGGGCTAGGTAGCGCAGTATCGACAATGCGTAGCCAATGCTGCGACTCATGGAGAGAGGGTAAGGCAAAGCTCAGGGGCTTCCAATAGGAATTCAGCAGCACATGAATCATTTCATCCTCTTCAGGATTGTGCAGCGTAAAACCTAGGGTATGGGATTGGTCTCCCCAATCTGGCTTCTCCAATTCCACACCATGCCAGCAAATGTAAGGAAGCTGACGAGACTCAGCGACCTCAAGAAGGCGTTCGAGGGCAAAGATGTGATGATTCTGGTGAAAATGAATCAGTTGCTGGACAAACTTAAATAGACCTTCGTGGCGCTTCACATCATCCCAGTTAAACCAGCTCAGTTCATTGTTCTGGCAGTAGGCGTTGTTGTTGCCCTGCTGGCTCCGACGCACTTCGTCTCCCATGGAAAGCATGGGAGTTCCCTGGGAAACCAGCAGCAGGGTAAAGAAATTCTTGATTTGCTGTATGCGCAACTCTTCGATTAATGGATCTTCAGCTGGACCTTCTGAGCCACAATTCCAGCTGATGTTGTCGTTGGAGCCATCTCGGTTGTCTTCGCCGTTCGCCTGGTTGTGTTTACTGTTATAGCTCACCAGATCGTTGAGAGAGAAACCATCGTGGCAAGTGACAAAGTTGATGCTGCGGGTGGTGGCTCGTTCGGGCTGACGGTAGATATCAGGACTTCCCATAATCTTATTCGCCACAGAACGGACACTGCCCTCATCTCCCTTGATGAAATGGCGTACATCATCGCGGAAAGGACCATTCCATTCTGCAAAGCGATCGCCGACAAATTCCCCAACTTGATACAGCCCCGCAGCATCCCAAGCTTCAGCAATAATCTTGGTGCCTGCCAGAACCGGATCAGCCTCAATTTCCCAGAGCAGCGGCGGATCTTCTAGGGGTTCACCATCCTGATCTCGAGAGAAAATCGAAGCCAGGTCAAAGCGAAAGCCATCCACATGCATTTCAGCCACCCAATAGCGCAGGCTATCAAGGATGAGGTTACTCATTACCTCATAATTGGCCTTCATCGTATTGCCACAGCCACTGTAGTTGCTATAGCGAGAAGGGTCCTTAGACTCAAGAATGTAATAGGCGTAGTTTTCCAGTCCCTTGAAGGAAATGGTCGGTCCCGTATGGTCTCCTTCGGCGGAGTGGTTAAAGACTACATCGAGGATGACCTCAATACCAGCCTTATGAAAGGCCTTAACCATGTCACGAAACTCATCCACTGGCCCCATCGGACTTTTGCGCGAGCTGTAGCTTTGGTGGGGAGCAAAAAAAGCGAGGGTGCTATACCCCCAGTAATTACAGCGTCCGGGCTGGGCATCTTGGGTATCGAATTGATGGATCGGCATTAATTCGACAGCGGTAATCCCCAAGGCTTTGAGATAGGGAATTTTTTCGATCATGCCTGCATAGGTGCCCCGCAGGTTTGGGGTGAGGCCGGAGCTGGGATGCTGGGTAAAGCCGCCGACGTGGAGCTCATAAATGATGGTGTCGGCGTAGGGAATGGCCGGGGGAATGTCGCCTTCCCAGTCGTAGCTACAGGGATCCACAACAACGGCGCGGAGGGCCTGGGGGCAATTATCAGTGGGCGCGATCGCGGCTTTGCGTGAGTAGTTCTTCCAGTTAACGACGGCCTTGGCGTAGGGGTCTAGTAGAACCTTGTTGTGGTTGAAACGATGTCCCTGTTCTGGCGCATAGGGACCATGGACACGATAGGCATAGACTTGCCCCGCTTTGAGACCCGGAACAAAGGCATGCCAATAGAAATGGGTACGGTGGCGACTCCCCTCAAAGCAGAGCACCTGGCTGGGCTCTGGAGCGTTGGGCTGGTCGAAGAGTAGAAGCTCAACGGCGGTAGCATTTTTCGAGAAGAGGCAAAAGTTAACCCCCTTTGCACTAGCGGTGGCACCCACGGGAAAGCTGCGGCCAGGTTCTAGGCTGAGGCCCATAGTTGATTCTCTTTGGCTGCTACAAGCCAAGTTTTCGGATTTGCACAGGACCTTTATTTTCTCTTAAGGGCTGCAGACAGTTACAGGATTGCGACATTGATTTACATTTCTCGAGAAAAACGAGGGCACTCAGCTTTCATGGCCTAGGAAATTTGATGCTAGGTTTGGACGGATGTCTTCTTCCTGGCTAGCTCACATAAGTCTAAAAAAAACTGGATTTCTCTTCACGGTGGTGAACGACGAAAGTCGCTTCCACACCAATAATGTCTACGAAGGCAGACTCCAGTCCTCAGTATTTTAAATCGTCTGCTTAGGCCAGCTTGGTTTCAGTAGACAACAAGGTTTCAGCTACCAAGTTGCGTTATAACCTGCAGCAAGCCTTTTGAAGATCGCCCAACCTGGCGAAGGACTAGAGTCCTGATGAATAGATAAAATATGTTTTTCTCTATTGTCTATTGATACCAGCCATTTTTTCTTCGATAGACCAACAAAAAATAGAGCAACTATAGCCAGGGATGCCAACGATATTGGGAATAAATATTAAATCAAATGAGAAAGGTGTTTCTCGCTGTGTGTGGTTTGTGATTACAGGTTTTTAGGTGAATCTTAAGATTGTAATCCTCAAAAATAAAAAATCAATCTATTGATTTTACCCAGCTAATAAATCCAGAAAATGTGGAGATATTAGAAATATATTTATTCCTATCTGTCGAATATTTCAAAAGTGCCTAAAATCACAAATATTCTTGCGATTATTACGCAGGATTGTTAGTCTCTTCGTGACACACCTGTCGGTGTTATTACGCTTTCGTCAGGCAGTGCACTACTTTCTGCTGTGGGTTCATCTAC
>CALLPZ010000001.1 GCA_938015405.1 uncultured Pseudanabaenaceae cyanobacterium | reverse complement strand
CTCTCCCCTGCTGGACATCAGCCCATGGCAACACCTGACGGTGAAGTCATGCTGGTCTTCAATGGTGAAATTTATAATTACCAAGAGTTGCGCTATCAGCTCAAAGCGGACTATAACTTTCGCTCTTCCTCGGATACAGAGGTTATTCTCAGCGCTTACCTCGCCTGGGGGTGGGAGCGGATGCTAGATCGTATTGATGGTATGTTTGCCATCGCGATTTGGGATAACCGTAGTCAAACACTCTATGCAGCGCGTGATCGCGTGGGCAAGAAGCCGTTTTTCTATCACGAGAATGGGGATGGTTTCTACTTTTCCTCTACTCTCAATGCTCTGCGAGCCTTGATTCCCCAGTCCTTTGATGTTGACCCGATTGCTCTTGATGCCTATTTGACCTATCAGGCTGTTCCTGCTCCCTATAGTATTTTTCAGGGGATTCAGCAGCTTCCACCCGCTCATGCTCTGACTTACCATTTCCCCAGTAAGCGCTTGTCCGTTGAGCGTTATTGGGAAGTTGACTACACCGAAACCACAGCTCAATCCGAGTCAGAAATCCTGGAAGAACTCGACCATTTGATTCGGTCCTCGGTACGCCGGCGGTTAGTGAGTGATGTGCCCTTGGGGGCTTTTCTTTCTGGAGGTGTTGATTCTAGCCTTGTTGTTGCCATGATGGCTGAGGAAAGGCAGAACCCTGTAGATGCTGTCATTATTGGCTTTGAAGATCAAACAGTGGATGAGCGTCCCTATGCTCGCCAGGTTTCTCAACATTTGGGTGATCGCGTCAATCTGCATGAGCATGTGCTTAAACCCGATGTTGTGATGAACTTGCCAGAGATTATTGGCCAATATGGTCAACCCCTGGCTGATGTCTCAATTGTGCCTACCTACTATGTTGCGAAAGCTGCCAGAGAGCATGTCACTGTGGCCCTGAATGGTGATGGGGGAGATGAAGTTTTTGCAGGTTATGCTCGTCCTGTTGTAGCTGGGGCTTCGGCTCATTATCGCCGTTGGGTACCTGGGCCTTTGCGAACTGCTCTGGGGCAGAGTCTCGGAGGCATTCAACAGGGAAAGCTGAAAAAGTTGGGGATGTTATTACAAGCGGGGCAGGGAACGGCGGAGGCTGCTTTTAACTATGACCGGGCTTTCCGCTCCCATCGAACCTCCACCTATACGCCAGAGTTTCAGCAGCAACTTGAAGATTTTCACCCCGATGATTTGTATCAACAAGCTTGGCGTGGAGCATTGGCAACGAATGATATAGACCGCTCCTTACATGGGGACTTCAGCACTTATTTGCCGGATCAGTTGTTGACTAAGATGGATGTATCAACGATGGCTCGTTCCCTGGAGGGGCGATCGCCCTTGCTTGATAAGGCTCTGATTGAATACAGTGCACGCATTCCAGCATCTCTCAAGATCAAAGGGTTCACTACGAAGTACTTGCTTAAGCGTTTAGCGGCTCGTTATGTTCCACCGGAGGTCATTTATCGGCGTAAGCGTGGCTTTGTTATGCCTACTCGAAACTGGCTTCAGGGAGACCTCGCGGAATACTTAACTCAGACGCTGAGCAGTTCTGCTTTTTGCCAGCGAGGCTGGTTTCAGCCCGCTGCTGTTCGTCAGATGATGCAGGAACATACTTCGGGAAGTGGCGATTGGAGTCAGCAACTGTGGACATTATTTGTCTTGGAGATTTGGGCCAGGATGAATTTAGACGGTACCCTTAGCGCAAAGGATGACCTGAGTGCCTTGTTATAGCGTTATGCCTGGGCTGCATTTGGGCTCTCTGATTTATCTATTTGAAATAACCTGCTATCTATGTCTCCTATTGCACATGCTTCTACGTTCACTCCTCTCCCGCTCGAAGGGGAACATTCGGTTCTTCGAACGTTGCAACTGGGCATGGAATGGTTTCCTGAGACAGCAGGGACTGCTGGAGGATTGAATCGGGTTTTTTATGACTGCGTGAACCACTTACCAAAGGCTGGAGTGCAGGTTCAGGGCCTCGTTGTGGGTGGGCCAACAGTGAATAAAAACTCTGCAGGCTTGGTGTCTAGCTTTGCGCCAATGGATGCTCCCTTGCTGAAGCGTTGGCAGGCAGTGCGTCAGCAGGTGCGTCAGCAGCTATCAACGCAAGAATATGATTTAGTGATTTCTCACTTTGCTCCCTATGCTTTTCCTGTTTTGAACTTGTTGGGGGATCGCCCTCTTGTTACCCATTTTCAGGGGCCTTGGGCTTTGGAGAGCAATGTGGAAGGAGGGGCCAGAGGTTGGCGTTTCCAAGTTTGTAAGTGGATTGAGAAAACGTCCTACGATAAGGCTCAGCGTCTGATTGTTCTGTCCGATGCATTTAGACAAGTGCTTCATCAAGAATTTCATATTCCTTTGGACCGGATCGATATCGTTCCTCCCGGTGTTGAGATGGAACGGTTTGACTCTTCTCTCTCCCAGGCTGAGGCTCGGACTCAATTAGGCTGGCCCCAAGACCGCCCTATTCTTTTGGCAGTCCGTCGCCTAGCAAAGCGGATGGGGCTGGAGAATCTCATTACAGCTATGGAGCAGGTGAGGGCGCAGCAACCTGATGTATTGCTGATGATTGCGGGTAAGGGACCCCAGGCAGATGCCTTGAAGCAGCAAATTGAGGAACGAAATCTGAGTGACAACGTCCGTCTCTTAGGGTTCGTTTCTGACGAAGACCTGACCTTGGCTTATCGTGCTGCAACCTTGTCTATTGTCCCAACAATGGCCTTCGAGGGCTTTGGACTCATTGTTGTGGAATCTCTTGCTGCCGGTACGCCAGTGCTGGGGACGCCCATTGGGGGAATTCCTGAGATTCTGCGTCCTTTCTCTGAGGAGCTATTGTTTGACGATGCTAGTGCCAGCGCTATTTCACGAGGGATTTGCGAGGTCTTCGCAGGCCAGCGTTCTTTACCCGATGCTGATGCATGTAAGGCCTACGTTCATCAGCACTATGCCTGGCCTGTGATTGCCGAAAAGATTAAGACCGTATATCAGTCTGCTTTGAAAGCCTAGGGAGAGTTACATTTGTACTCTCTACTCGTGTTTCCTAGGTCAGCTGATGCCATACTGGCTTTGGGAGAGTATTATTTGTTTCTACGTAGACATCTGATTTTCCTCGGGCTCATCCCTGTGCAATTGGGAAAACCAAATTTCCTGGGACTCTGCTAGGCTGACTGCCTCAACCCTATTTGTCATCCCCTCACTGCTGCAACGAGAAGTTTCCGTTGAACTACCTCTCTGCTCAACTTCATCGCTGGAGCGATCGCTTCTATCAAGAAGTCGTTAGCATTCCTTCGAGGGTTGCTTTTGCCTGTTCAAGTCAGCTTTGGTTGGAGCAGTCTCTGCTCCAACCTCGTTATCAGAAGGCAATTGAACTGCATCGTGATCGTCTCCCTAACCTCAGTACTGCTGAGCAAGCCATTGTTGATTCCCTCGATCAAACGGGATTGGCGATGACTCGTTTGGAGGATTTAGAAATTCCTAACACCGATGTGATGTGGGAGCAGGCTCAGCAGCTCACCCAAACCCTTGCGGCGCTATCTAAGACCCCTCTCTATGAAGGGAAACATACGCTGACTGCAACGGCTCAGCACTTTCTCGAGCACCCCGAGGTGTTTCGTTGGGCCATTGCAGATCGTTTGCTACGAATTGCCGAAAACTACTTCCGCCTACCCGTTGCCTACGATGGTCCCTCTTTCTACTACAGCATTGCGGACGGAACGGATCGTGGGCCCCGTCGTTGGCATCGCGATAAGGAAGACTGGAGAATGCTCAAGGTGGCTGTTTACTTTACAGATGTAAACGCAACTGGTGGCCCTTTTCAGTGCATGTATCCTCAGGCCAATGAACATCTCATTCAAGACCCTGCTAAGCGATATCGTGTGCTGCCCCACCCAGGCATTAGATCTCATCTGCCTGCCCCTTTTAATCTCGACAGTGCTGATGATAGAGGCTCCAATTCGGATAGCTGGTATCACAGCTGTATAGGCCGAGCGGGAACAGTTATCTTCTGTGACACTGCCCATTACTTCCATCGAGGTTGTCCCCCCATTGCTCAAGATCGGAGCGCCGTCTTTTATAGCTACTTTAGTCGTCGCCCCAAGCATCCGTTTTTTTGTGGGCGCTCTCCCCTCTCCTCCCAGCAAATTCAGCAGCTGAGTCTGTCGATCCCCGATTCTCTGAGCCATTGCCTCACTTGGCCTCAATCCTTGCATCCTCTGGCCAAGCTGATTCCCAAAAACCGCGTTCGCGTCTAGGGCACAGCCATGACGATTCTCTTTCTAGATCAAAGTGGTGAACTGGGAGGTGCAGAGCTGTGCCTTCTGGATATCCTCTGTCATAGCAGTGCTACAGGGGATTCCCTTTTGGCAAATGCCCAGGTTGCCCTCTTTTCGGATGGGCCTTTTCGAGAGCGATTGGCTCGAGCCAACATTGAGCATCATCTTGTGGGGGATTTGCTGCCGCCGCGTCGTGACCGCTCCATGCTCCGTCGCCGTTTGTGTGAGACTGTGAGCCTGATTCGCTCGGTTCAAGGTATCTTGCGCCTGGCCAAAGATTGTGAACTTCTCTATGCTAATACTCCTAAAGCCATGGTTGTGGGAGCCATTGTCCAGCGACTCACAGGCTTGCCCCTGGTCTATCACCTCCACGACATTTTGTCGGAGCAGCATTTTGGGCGTTGGGAATATCGCTTTCTGATTCGACTCGCTCGAGCTTGCGCAACTCGAGTGATTGTCAATTCCCAGGCTAGCCAGAAAGCCTTTGTTTCTGCAGGTGGTCAACCTGAGCAAACTACGCTTATCTATAACGGGTTTCTTCCTGAACAGTTTTCCATAGATACTGCGACGACTGCTGACTTAAAGCAGAAATTAGGAATCAGGAGCGATCGCTTTACCATTGGCTGTTTTAGTCGTTTTGCACCTTGGAAAGGGCAATCGTTATTGTTGGAGGCCTTGGCTATATTGGAGGACCCCTCCATTGAGCTGCTATTGGTCGGAGATGCTTTGTTTGGTGAAGGAGATTATGGTCTGAAGCTCCGTCAGAAGACGGCAGCATTAGGGTTGGAAGGCCAGGTTCAATTTCTTGGTTTTCGTGAGGATGTGCCCCAACTTCTCTCCACCTGTGATCTGATTGTCCATAGTCCCAGGGCGCCTGAACCCTTTGGGCGAGTTATGGTAGAGGGCATGCTGGCGGGAAAGCCAGTGATTGCCCCCCAAGAAGGTAGTGCTCCAGAGTTGCTGCGCCATGGTGAAACGGGTTGGCTGATTCCCCCTCGCGATTCCCAACTCTTAGCCCAGGCCATTGAACGGCTCCAAGCGGACTCAAGCCTAAGACTACGTTTGGGCCAGACTGCAGCTGTTGATGCAGCCAAGCGTTTCCATTTGCATCACACCAATCACCAAATTTCCGAGCTCTGTCAACCGCTCTGTCATCAGTCTGCTCCAAAGCTAAAACGGATGACTCCTCCGCCCCCTTTTGCCCCGCCTTAGGTGGAGCGATTCCTCATCCTTGAGGAGGCTGCTGGTCTAGATTTTGTGGCAGCTTTGTCCTGGAATGGAAAGCTCCACGCTGCCCTGACCTTAGTTCGTGCATCCCTTTGCCCTTAAACTGCCCATGCGAATCCTGTTCCTTGATCAAAGTGGAAAACCTGGTGGTGCAGAACTATCCCTGATGGATCTGGCTAAACCCTATGGCGATCGTTGTCTTGTCGCTCTGTTTGAGGATGGACCTTTTCGCCAGCGTTTGGAACAGGCTGAGATCCCGGTCACTTGCCTGCTAGATCATGGCATGAAAGTCAGTAAGGACAGTGCTTGGTGGCAGGGGCTGGGAAGTAGTGGTGACTTAATTGCTTTACTGGGGAAATGTTTGCGCCTGAGCCGTGACTACGATGTCATTTATGCCAATACCTCCAAAGCTTTGGTCGTCGGTGCTTTGACCAGCTGGCTTAGTGGCAAGCCATTTGTGTACCACCTGCGAGACATTTTGTCTCGAGAGCACTTTAGCCAGAGTAACTTGCGAATTGCCGTGACCCTCGCCAATGCTAGAGCTTGTGCCGTCATTGCCAATTCTAAAGCAACCCGCGAAGCGTTCATTCAGGCTGGTGGCAAGTCCGAACGCTGCCATGTGGTTTACAACGGATTTGATCCTGCTCAGTATCAAGCAGAACCTGGAAAGGTAGAGGAACTCCGTCGAAACCTCAGTCTTTCACCCGAACAATTTGTTATTGGGCATTTTAGTCGTCTGTCTCCTTGGAAAGGTCAGCATGTGCTGATTGATGCTATTACTCAGATCTCATCAGAGACTCGCTCACGCATTGTTATTTTGCTGGTAGGAAGTGCTTTATTTGGTGAGGATGACTATGTGCAGCAGCTTCATTCCCAGGTGAATGCTGCAGGGTTGGGCGATCGCGTTCAATTCTTGGGGTTTCGTTCAGATATCCCTCAGCTGATGTCAGCTTGCAACCTTGTTGTCCATAGCTCGACTTCGCCGGAACCTTTCGGCCGCGTGATCGTTGAAGCCATGTTTTGTGGGACGCCAGTCGTTGCATCCCAGGCTGGTGGAGCTGTTGAGTTGATCGAGCCAGAGGTTACAGGCTGGCTTTCGCCGCCAGAGGATGCAACTGCTCTCAGTCAGTTGATCGAGCGCTTAATGGGGCAATTCCAACAGGTTGCCCAGGTGGCAGAGCAGGCTGAACATGTGAGTCATGCTCGTTTTCACCTTGGTCAGACTCGGAAGCTCATTCAAGGTATTTTGAATAACTGTCTGGAGACGGAAGTCTCCTAGAATTCACTTGAGCAGGAATTCTTGTTGTATGACTTTGCCTACTTTTGAAAGTGACTTTAGATACTTTGCCTTCTCTGTAAAATACTAGTGAAGGTACCCAGATCTGATTGTCAGTACTGGTCAATATTCCCTATTATTACTGCAAGAGCAAAATTTACTGGGCCTAGTCAGTCCAGCCCTCTTAAGTCGTTGCAATGACATCGCCACCCTGTTGACCCTACTGGGAATGCGTTGTAGAAGCATCTTAATTGAGTCCAGGCAATCTATCTACCACCTGTTCGAGAATCATGGCTCCTTACTGTTGGGTGTCCTGGTTTGAGTCCTAGGAAACTCTAAGTACTTGAATCCTGTAGGTAGAACTAAATGATTAACAAGAACCTTCTAAAAGCAGCATCTGTTGTAGCTGCTGTGGCTGCCGTTACTGCTGGTGCGACCTCCGCAAATGCTTTCACCATTGGTGGCAATGTTGACTTTTCTGTGGCAGCTCCAGCTGTAACTGCTGATTTCTCTAATGCTACTGTTGTTGGAGTTGATTCTGACTTCTCTGCTGCTGGTACTCCCGTAAGTGTTCAGGATTTACCGTTGACAGCGATTGTGAGCTTGTTGGCTAGTAATCCAGCGATTCCTAACTTTATTACTGGTTTTCAATACCAGGGAACTAACGCTGTGTTTGATCTGAATGCAGGCTCAGATTCGGTTGTGTTTCCAACCTTGGCTGGTGATATCAGCGTTATTGACTTTGATTTTGGTGGTCTGATTAAGTCTACTACCGGTGATTTGTTGGCGACTGCTACTGGTTCTTTCAGTGGTATTGAAACGGCAACTAACAACGACTTCTCCGTTGACTTGGCTGCTACAGAAGTTCCTACCCCTGCATTGCTGCCTGCATTGCTTGGCATGGGTGCAACCATGGTGCGCAAGCGCAAGCAACAGTCTGAGGTTGCTGCCTAGTTGTAGCTGTTGCTGGCCAGCTTGCTGCTGGTGTCTGTCTCTTGGTTTGTGAATGGGTGATTATCTGCGGGTAATTATCCATTCGCGGCAAGTCATATATTGGCAATATCTCTCCTTTTAAGGCTTGAGTCTCTTCTTGTTTAATCCGGATCACTTGTAATTAGATAAGAAAGATATTTAGCTTTCTACTAAACTTCTATTTGAAATGACTAAATCAATGGCTAAAGCAACGATGAATCCCGTTGCTAACAATGCTGCCGCTGCCTACGACAGTAAGCCAATCCTTTGGATTATTGGTGCTGCTTGTGTGATAGGCTTCCTCGTTGACATGTTTGTCCTAGCCTATCCTGCGAACTTTGGCACCTTGGAGTGGCGTGCAAGCTTCACTCAGCAGCTAGCAGATCGCAGCATTATCTTCCTTTTTGGTGCCGGTCTGTTGATGGCTGGCTTGCTGAATGGACGGGTTTGGCGTAAGCGCTTGGCTTTGGTCTGTATTACTGTTGGCATTATCTTCCAGCTTGCTGGTGTGTTGACTATTCGCGATAGCAGCGTTCTGCAAAAGCAAGCTTTAGAGCGCATCGATAGCCAAGCTGAACAGGCTGAAACACGTCTTGACGAGCTTTCTTCAAATCCTGAATTGCAAGAGCAGGTTACGTCCGAGCAGTTAAATCAGCTTCGTGCGCAACTCTCTAACCAGGCCGATACTCTCCAAGGTAATGCTAAGACTGGCCTTCTAAAGGCAGCTATGTCTACAATTGGCAATCTGGTTGTGGTTGGTTTTGCATTAATTGGTTTGGGTCGCTTTGGTGCTAAGCCTCCTCGTATGCGTTAGGCAATGGCCTGACTAAGTTAAGGCTGTGTAGCTCTTCTAATAGCTGATTTTGACTTCTCCCTGCCCTTCATAGGAAGCTAGTTCGCTAATCTTGTTGGCCGGGCGGAGTCAAAATGGTTGAGATTTCTAAAGTATTTGGCCTGATGTAGTCACTTGGAATTCCTGCCAATAATTGGCTAAGTAATCGTATTAATCTGAGTTTTTGAGATTTCCTAACTCCAACTCCTTAGATCCATTCTGTTGGAGATTTGTCTGAGCTAAGCTCGTCTCTATTTTTGCTATGAACCTCGCTACCCTTCAGTCAACTGTTGTCCAATATGCCCAGCTGAGCTTCAGTAGTGTTCATCGATTCTTACTCACGATGGCTGCCATTGTTGGTCTTTTCTTCTGCTTTGCTTGGTTGAAGCAAGTTGGTATTGGCATTTGGGCGGGGCAATCTGATTCCGTGATTAACTTTGGCTTGCTGTCCCTTGCTGGATATACATTTTGGCAAGATAGAGAGCGTTTGAAGCAGCTCTCCGTTGAAGATGCTGACCGGATGCTTGGTCATTGTGTTGCTTTGAGCGCTATTGTGGCCTACCCACTTGTTAGGTTCTCTGTCTCTCTGCAGGCTGTCGTTTTTGCTTGGCTTCTTTTGGGCTTGGTCTTGAGTCAATGGGGGCTCACTTTTTTTCGTCGCTATTGGGGAGCAATTCTGATGACGCTGGTGGCGCTCTACCCAGACCTCAACTATATTGCGATTCGAATCTTCCGTATGCTCACGCCAGAGCTTGCTTTGGAACGCTTGATGGCCTGGTTGGGCCGCTATGGTTTGCAAGCTATTGGACAGACAGCAACTGCCCAAGGTCCTTATCTTTCACTTCCTGAAGGAGCTGTTGAGGTTGCCCCAGGCTGTAATGGGTTTGCAATGGCTTTTACCCTGGCAGGCTGTAGTTTATTGATTGGTCTATTCTTCAATCTTCCGATTAAGAAGATAGCTGCTTTGTTGTTTCTTGGTATTGCGATCGCTCTCTCTTTCAACGTTCCCCGA